>NZ_JBFBCG010000013.1:0-119114 GCF_040683105.1 Streptomyces sp. NPDC051020
GGTCGGTGGTACTGGCCATGCCGGGGTTGCTCCTGTCTCGCCCATCCAGGCTAACCCGAGGTGCCGGGTGCCTCAGCCGAGACTGTCAGGAAGGGGATGGCCGGAGCACACTGGGAGTATGTCCGGACAAGCGCCCGTGATCGTTCACCCGCCGCAGCCGGACGGTGGACGGCGGGTGACGATCCGCGACGAGTACGTCGGCACGGCGTACCACCTGCTCGACGTGGTGGAGTTCCTACGCCTCGCAGGCCTGCCCGAGGCTGATACAAGATCGACGACCCGGAGCTGCTCGAATGGCGCGGCGGGGGACCGTCCTACTGGGCTCCAGAGGCGCGCGGCTGAGGTTGTGCGGTTGGGTATACGTGAGTCCCCGCACGAGCGTGTGCGGGGGCTTCGCTGTGCCCCTGTACATGCCCGGACGAGCCGAGAGACCCTGGTTAGGCAGGCCCATCCGGGCGGGGGGCTGTGCCGTGCAACGCTGCTCCTGCCACGGGGTGCGCAATGCGAGTGGAATTGATCAAACGCGCCGCCGACGTGCTGCTGGACGTCCCCGCCGACGCGCGCAAGGAGATCGTCATGCTCATTAGCGCCGCGGCCGAGGCTCCGTTCCCGCCGCCAGGGGCGAAAGCAGCAGCGTTCGGCAATCAGTGCTGGGTCGAGTACATGGCCCGGGACAACGTGATCGAAGTGATTGACGTCGGGTGTCTCTGCTGACGGAGCTACGCGGCGGCGCTCTGCTCGGTCCAGATGCGTCCGCACCTGGTGCAGCGGGCGACGGGGTCCGTGGACCGAGGTCTACCTCCTCAACCCCTGCGTGGTTACGCCAGAAGGCGAGTGGGAAGCCTGGTCCGTCGTCCGTGGCTGCCCGGCGCACTCCGCTACCAGTCCTTCTGGGACTTGATGAACGACGAGTACCGACATTTCCGAGGCGAATGGTGACGCCCAGAGCGTTGCAACGCAGGTAACAGAGCGCTTGTCGAATGCGTGTCGACGTTCCCAGCCACACCTCCCTGAGCCTCCCTCCTTGCCCAGGTCGGAGGCCGATCACCCGTCGAAGCACCCAGCGCCTTCTAAGCACCTGCTCCAGCGCAGTGACCGACATCGCCGCTCGACGCCCGGTCATCCGCACCGTGAGTCCGTGCTTGACGGCGCTGGCCGTGCCAGATCCGTGCCAGATCGAATGGTCAGTCACGGTCACTTGAGGTACGAGACGGTTCAGTCGCAGGCTGGCAGGTGTGGCGCTGGCGCACGACCACTGACCAGCCAGAACTCTCCTACGGTCAGCGCCCGGCTTACAAAGCAGATGTCGGCGGTTCGAAACCGTCCGCGCCCACCAGTGCGAAGGCCCCCAACCGATCATGGTTGGGGGCCTTCGACATCTACTTTTGACATCAACCGGGGCAGTTACTGGACGCTGCCGCTTCAGCATGCGGTCGAGGTGACTCACGGCCTCGCGCTGCGTGTCCTGGACGACGTGGGCGTAGATGTTCATCGTGACCGCGATCTGACTGTGCCCGAGGATCTCCATCACGACGCGGGGAGCGACCCCGGCGGCGGTCAGCAGGGTCGCGCATCCGTGGCGGGCGTCGTGCGCATCCCCCGCTTACAGCATCAAACGGGCTCCGACCGATGGTCGGCCGCAGTTGGTTGACCTTGGAATGCCGGTCTTCACCGACCACGCACCACTGCTTCAGCCGGGATCGGGAGAGCCCAGATGCCGCCCCTGATCCTGTCGCCGAGCGAGTTCGCCTTGGCGAAGACTGCGGAACAACTCCGGGGTCGTCCATCCGCGCAGCGTGGCGTGAATCGTCGAGCGGAATGCGGCCTCGGCCGTGGTGGCGTCGAGGGCCCCGGCCAGTTCGAGAGTCACGAGCCCATGCAGGGTTCCCCAGATCGACAGGGAGATCGACGTTGCGTCGCCGACGAGGACGGACGCCGTCAAGGCGCGTTCGATCGCCGCGAGGAGCGGTCGGATCGGGTCACTGGCGCCGACCTCCCCCGACGGGTCGAAGGACTGCACACCACCGAACAGCACCGTGTACAGGTGGCTGTGCCCGCGTCCCCAACGACGGTAGGCGACGGCCAGCGCGTAGAGGTCGGCGAGAGGATCCGCGGAGGTCTGCACCGCCGACAGATCCTGGAACAGGCCGGCGACGGCTCTGTCGCGCACCGCACCGATCAGCCCGTCCTTACCGCCGAACAAGGAGTACACCGCCGTCGTCGACGCCTCGGCAGCAGCGGCCACGGCGCGGACCGTGACCGACTCTCGCGGACGGGTGGCGAGCATCTCGGTCGCGCACTCCACAAGCCGCTCTTTGACGACCTCGTCGTTTGTTCTCGGCCTACCCACGACCAGCAGCCTACCCCCTCTGATAACGTCGTTTTGAAACAGTGTTCTGAAACTGTCGGAGGTCCGCCGTGCCCACGTCCGCCATACGCCCCGTCCGCTTCACCGGACGCTTACTGCTGGCCCTGGCTGCCGTCGCGACGCTGGGCGTCGGCTTTCTCGCACTGATCGCCCTCATGGACGGGGCAGGTTCGGGGCTCGCCGCGTGGTTGACGACCCTCGGGGCAGGGACTGTCCTTGCGCTGTGGCGGGGCCGGCAGCGCACCTGGCCGGCGCGGCTCGCGCCGTTCCTGCCGGTGGTCGTCGCGGCAGCGTTGACAGCGACGGTCTGCATCCCGACCGTGCCGACAGCCCGGCAGTACCCGCCCGCCCTACCCTTCGTGGCCACGCAGCACTGGAGCCTGGCCACAGGCAGCCGGGTAGCGGTGTACCACTACCCGCCCGCGAGCCCCAGCACCCGGCATCCCATCCCACTCGTGTACCTCAACGGCGGACCGGTCCGTGGCATCTCGGTGCTCGACCACCGGTTCCTGCAACTCCTGGCGCGCCAGGGCTACGACGTCTACGCCTACGAACAGGCCGGTGGCGGACGAAGCGACCTGCTCCCCATGAGCCAGTACACGATCTCCAGGTCGGTCCGCGACCTCGCCGCCATCGTCGACCGCCTGGAAAAGGGAAAGGTCGACATCCTCGGATTCTCCTCAGGCGGTGCCGTGCTCACCCGAGCCCTGGCCGACCCGCGCGTCGCCGCACGCTTGCACCGGGCGATCATCGCCGAGCCCGGCCCCATGGACGGCCCCACCGCACACATCACCGGGCACAAGGGCCGGAAATCCGCGCGCGACCTCGCGCCGGCCATGTCCGGACCGCGATCGACGCTCGTCCCCCGGTACGCCGTGGCATTCGGCCTCATGCGACTCGGCCTCCTCACCCCAGACACCGGACTGATCGGACAGGCCGAAGGCGACAACGCCTTCACCGCCGCCGACCTCGGCAGCGACACCGCATCCGCCTACTGTGCTCGCGACGCGCACCGCATCCCGGCCGAGGACACCGCAGAGAACTTCTCCTTCAGCCCCGCCGCCAGCCGTCGCATCCAGCAGACGGTCAAGGATTCCCCCTCCATCGCCTCGGAACTGGGGCGCTCCCGGACCCCCACGATGCTGATGATCGCCGAATGCTCCTCCCAGGTCCGTCAATGGGCGACCGCCATCCTTGCCAATGACCCCGCCATCCAACGCACGCAGTACATGCCCGGAGTCGGACACCACATGTGGAATGGCCTCGACGACAACGACGGCCGGGCCGTCGCCGTCATCACTGCGTTCCTTCAGGACAAGCCAGCACCCCTGCCGAACTCTCCGACCCGCGACGAGATCCCTACCTTCCTGCGCGACCACAAATGAAGACGTTGCACCCCGTCACCGGCAAAGGCGGGCGAACCCTCGGAGCCGCCCGGGCCCTGCGGGTTAGAGGTTGCGCGGATAGGCGGCTGCTGGGGCCGGTGGGCAGACAGGACAGGCGCAGGTGCTGTGATCGCGGAGTTGCGACGCTCTGTGACCATCGAAAGACCTGTGCCCCGCGCTGCCATCATTGCGCTGGGGTTGGACAACGAGGCCGTTCGGCCTCCGGGATCAAACCGCCCAGGTCAGGGAGTCGCCAGGTCAGCGGCCCCCCGCCTACGGCGTCTTCCGAACTAGCTACACATCCCGAAGAACACCGTGACCGTGCATGCTGTCGGACATGAGCGAGCCAGACCCCCAGTACGTGAAGGTCCACTTCCGCCTTGAAGTGGAGGACGACTGGCCTCCTGCCAGTGTGGAGAGCCTTTGGGGTATCGATTGCGGCGCTGGAATGGCCGAGTTGGCGAACACACCCTTCTTCGTACGCGGTGTCGCCATCGGAGACGTTGTCGAGACCTCCGTGGACAGGGAGGGGACCAGATGGGCAGGCAAGGTGGTCCAGCCATCGCAGAACTGCACGATCCGTTTGATCGTGCTCCGCGATGGCGGCTCGGCCGCGGCTCGACAGAGTGTGATTAACGCTTTCCACGAGCTGGGTGCCGGCGGTGAAGGCATCGAGCGATTCGGGATGGTGTCGCTGGACATCCCCCCGGAAGCGAACCTCGCCAAGATCAAGAGACTCCTCCGCCACGGAATTGATCAGGAGTGGTGGCACATGGAAGAGGGCTGCGTCACGGAAGCTTGGCGAACCACCGAGGTTGGTTAGCCCCACAGGACGCCGTGCCACATGCGCGCCACAACGGGCGGGAAGTCACGGGGAATCAGGGAGTTCGACGGGCGCGGAACTGGCAACTAAAGAGGACTGCGAAGCCGCAGGTCAGGGCCCAAGTCGCCCCACCACGCTCCTGAAGCGGTGGCCTGCGCTGTGCAGCAGCGGAGTGCAGCAACCAGCCCGACCGCAGTCGACCGCCCTCACCCGGCAGCCGCCCTCCGACCGGCCCGGTGACCCCCAGCGGCCATCCTGCCTGTAGTTCGCATCGAGGGGGGGCAGGGGTTCAAATCCCCTCAGCTCTACTAAAAGAGACAATCGAGGAGAGGCGTCATGAGTGGCTGACCGGGGTGTGCCATGTGGGTCACACTGGCCCCATGGATCAGGGGGTTGCCGCACTGATCGGCGCGATCATCGGAGCGGTGGGGGCGACTGCGGCAGCCCTCATCACGGTGCGTTTGAGCACACGCGGCGCGTTGGCTCAACTACAGCAAGAGCGGGTGCAGTTCGAACGACAAGGACTCGCAGACTACGTGCGGGTCCGCCGCGACGCCCGCAGAGGCGCGTACGCGGCGTTCGCCGAGTGTTTCTACACCTTCATGGAGATCGTCAAGCGAACCCATGAGACCGCGGAGTCGGGTGACACACGAGGGGCGCTCGCTCTCATTCAGGGTGAGGCAACCGTCGTACATGGCCAGCTACTGCGCGCGCGCTCGGTCATATCGATTGAAGGCCCCGATTACGTCACCACGGCGGCTGAAGCCATCGGTGACCGCGTCCACATCTGGATGGAGATGCGCTTGCGGATCGCTGGCATCTCACGGCAATCGCTCGGGGCCTCGGACTACGCGTCGATCGAATCCGGCTTCCAAACCGCCTTCCGCGAGTTCACGGAAGCCTCGAACCGGGCGCTCGACAACGAGGGCGCCTGGCCTGACTCCTGAACGGCTGTGACGGACTGAAACCCATGCCCGTACCCAGAGCTCATTGCGAGCTGACATCCACTGGTGCCATCAACGAGGGCGAATTGCAACGGATCAGGGCGTACGACGACGGCCATTCCCTCACCGGCTCGAGTTGCCCCGGCATGGCAGAGCCCGCCCGTGGATCGAACTCCTAAAGCGGGTGTCGAGCAGCCCGGGCCGTCGCGCGCCGGATGGACTCCGTGATTGCGGTCCAGGGGAGCTGTCGAACTGCTGGGCCTTCGCGGGGTTCATGGAGCGGCCAGACGTCAGGACCGTGGATGAGCTCGACGTCCGCCTTCCTTAGGGCGGCGACATGCCCGTCCCACGCTGGGTGCCGTACGTGTGCTGCGTTGACCCGCGGGAACACCACGACGGGGACGCCGATCGTGCCGAGCGCTTCGTTTACCTGTGTCAGTGCCTGGTTGTCCGCGACGCCCATTGCGAGTTTGGCGAGGTAGTTCGCGCTCGCCGGGGCGACGACGTAGCAGTCGGCAACCGGGTGTGGGCGAGGCTCAGTCGGCAGGCGAGGTGCATCCCGTACGGGCAGGCCGGTCACAGCTTCCAGGCGTTCGAGCTCGCCGTTCGCCCTCAGCCATTGGCCTGCATTCGGGGTCAGGGTCACGGCTACTTGCCAGCCGAGGGCGATCGCTGGCTCGGCCAGGCCGGTGCGTAGTTGCTCGACTCCATCGGCTGCCGTGCCCACGACCCCCAGCACTCCGCGGCTGCCTGCACTCACGTTTCCACCACCCCGCATCGGTCCGTCCCCTCGGCCAGCAGTACAGCAGAGAAGTACCGCAACCACAGCGACTCTCAGCAACCGCTGTTGGTCACTAAACCGTTCCTAATCAGTGTGCGTAAGTGAGTCCTGGACCCACTGCTGCGTACTGGGCGCATCCCGAACGGTTTTGGATGCACTGGGTTCCCGCTTTCGCGTCCCACTCGGCGCCGGCCCTCCATGCCCGAGGGCGGGCACTGCCGCTGGGGGCTGCTGGCCCCCCGCTCTGCGCCTGTCGCTAGAGTGCGATGCTTGTTCGATTCGCCGCGGGGTGGAGGGGGAGGCGTTGTGAGCGCACAACTGAGAGATACCGCCGGGGAGTTGGCGGAGATAGTGTGGCGGGAACACACTGTGTACCGGGAGCGGTCCGGCGGTGTGGTCATCCGGGGTGAGCATGTACGGCGGTGGATCAGCCTCGCTCCGGCGGGCGGCCGGGACGAGGTCCTCGTACGCGCTGGGCGCATCCTGGACGGCGGCACCACCGCTCCGGCGCGTTCGGAGGCCGTGGTGCCCCTCTCCGCCGGTACAGGAGTGCTCGCCGCGACCTGCCGTCGCCTGCTCGCCGAAGCGGCGGCTGATGTGGCGCCGGTCGCGCCGGGACGGGCAGCGCCCGGGCGGTCCAAGCGGTCCAATCAGTCCGGGAAGGCCGCGCGGCCCAAAGGCAGTGGGAAACACACCAGTTTCGGTTCATGGGTGATCCTCGCCTGCGTCGCCGGTGTGATCGCCCTGTACGTCTACAGCACCGCGATGCACGGCTAACTAGTACTGCAGGGGCACGTCAGCCTGGATGCAATGGCCAGACGTCGGGACCGTAGGCGAGCTCTACGTCAGCCTTGCGCAGAGCCTCTATGCGCGCCTCCCACGCCGGGTGCCGTACACGGGCTGCGTTGACCCGGGAAACAACACCTCGGGACGCCATCGCTTGCAGCGTGTGGAGGTCTTCAGCCAGCCTTGGCGATGATGCGATCCATCTCCTCTTGACCGAAAGCCCGCAGAGTCGTGGTACGGACGTTGCCCACTCCGCCGAGCTGCAGGAGTGTCGCGGTGGCGGTTTCGTCGTCGGGCGCCTCGACGACGGCCACGAGGTCGTATGGACCGACGGTCCAGTAGATACTCAAAAGCTTCGCCCCGAGCTTCTGTGCCGCTGCGGCGAAGGCCTCGGCGCGTTTCGCAGTGTCCTTGTAGTTTCGGACCCCTTGATCGGTCCAGTTCAGCAACGTGACATACGTCGCCATCTTCTTCCACCTCCACGAGGAAACACATCGTGGGGATAATCCTGGACATCATGACTGAAGCCTGCACGAGGTGCGCACCCGAACGAGCTGTACGAGCGATCACAGGCGGTTGATCACGTTGGTCGGAACTTGCGAGAGGCGCTTTGCATGACAGCCGCGCTGAGCTGCAAAGAGACACTCGGCAGCTCGGAGGCCGCCTCACATGGCGTCGGGAGTCGTCTCCCCGGCCCAATCGGCGATGGTCCAGCAGTTCTTCCGCGGCAGGTCCGCGAGCAGTCCAAGCACCAGGTGCCGTATTCGGCGACGGGGTTCGACCTGGGCGAACCTGCCCGCGATGCGGTCCATCAGGCCCTCGAACGCTTCCTGCCAGTGGGCAGCCTCTACGCTGTGCCCTGCGGCCACCCCGTGATCGTTTGTCTTCACACGCCGATGATCAACGGTGGCCGCATCTACGAGTGCCAGCAGGATGGAACGCTCGTCGAAGGAGACGCAGTGCTGGGATTGCTGGGCTTCTACGACGAACTGGACAACCGCTCCCGCCAGCCGAACGGATCGATACGCGATGCCGTCCGGCCCGTCGGCGAGCCGGACGAGGCGGACCTGGTGGCCTACCTGGACGCCGGCCACGTCCTCGTCGACGTCATGGAAGGCGGACACGACGTCATTACCAGGAGCGCTCACCGGCACTCTCCGGGGTGCTCGTCACTGGTGACAGACGGCACCTGGCTATGGCGCCAGGACTTCCCGCACTACGTGGAAACGCACCATGTTTCGCTGCCAGACGCGTTCATCGAACATGTCCGCAGCCTGAACTATCAGATGCCCACCATTACCGTCGCGCAGTTCGCGTCACACTACGACGAGACAATGCCCCTGGTCGGCTGGGCCTCGGCTGTCCCGTGGCGATCGACTGCGACCACGCTCGCACCTGAACCACGACCAGTGACCAGCAAGGCCCAGTTCGACGCGGCGGCACTGACCCAGGATCGAAACCGGCCACACGGCAGCTGGGACAGGCCGCGCAAGCCGCGCAAGCCGCCGAGAACATAGGCGCCACCAGCTTCGTCCAGGTCCCCGCTGACGCATAGTTCCAGCAACTCAGCCACGTTTGCCCCACCGAGTGCAGAAAGTCCCCCTTAAACACGCTCCAGGGGACGGTGCGGGGCCGGCGGGAGCTCGACCTCGATGCGGTCGTACGGGCGGACGGGGCCGCCGTGGCGGACCACGGCCATGATGCCGGACTTGAAAGTGAAGTCCCCCGAGACGGGATCGAGGACGAAGACCTCTCCGAGCAGGCCCTGCCGGAAGTCGTTGATCTTCGCGCACGGGTTGCGTAGCCCCGTCACCTCCACCACCGCCTGCTCGCCAAGGTGTAGCAGGGTGCCGGTAGGAAGGCCGAGCAGGTCAACACCTCGGGTGGTGATGTTTTCGCCGAGCTGGCCCGCAGAGACGGCAAAGCCCTTGAGGGCGAGCTCGTCGAAGAGTTCCTCGTGCATCAGGTGTACCTGACGCAGGTTGGGCAGGTCCGGCTCGTAGGTCATGCGGAACTGATGGCGGATCGTCTCCCCCGCGTGGACGTCCCCTTCGACGCCAAGGCCGGTAAGCAGCGTGACGGACTCGCGATTGGGCTTGCTGAACGAGTACGCCCCGTTGCTGCTCACCGCTGTGACCCGACCTGCCATTTCCCACCCCATCTGTTGGTCTGCATGCTTCGGGAAATTCTAAGGAAGCGCTGCATCAATGAGCTCAAGGAGTGGCGCGGCCTGGCCATCCGCCGGGACAGGGCCGCGACCATCTACCTAGCCGGACGCCACCTCGCCGCCATCTTCGTATGGTCAGCCAGATGATCCATAAGAAACGGCCAAGATCGGCTCGTTCAGGTGGCCGGAGCGGCGGATCTGGTTTAAGCGGCCGTGCGGTGGTCGTGCCAGGCAGCGGCGGCGATCACCCACCCACGGGGGCGGGAGGCATGGGCGCCGTGGCGCATACTTCGGTATGCTGACGGTATGGCCTCCACGACTCGTATCACTGTCACGCTGCCCAGCGACCAAGTGGCGGAACTCCGCAAGCTCACCGACAACGTTTCTGGTTACGTGGCCGAGGCGGTGGCCCGCCAGATCAGACACCAACTCCTGGGCGACGACCTGCGACGCCATGAAGAGGAGCACGGCGGATTCACCGAGGAGGAACTGGCAGAAGCCCGAGCGAAGATCTTTGGCACCGCCGGCACCACTCAGCGCACGGACGCGGCATGAGTCAGCGCTTCGAGAGCGTCGTCCTGGACTCGGAAGGGCTCTCGGCCTGGATCATGCAGGACCGCACGTTTCTCGCGATGTTGAAGGTGTTCCACGACGCCGGAGCTGATCTTGTCGTCGGGGCAAACACCATCGTGGAGGTCAGCCACGCGCGTACGAACCTTCCTCGCCTCAGCTGGGCATTGTCGCGAGTCAAGGTGGAACCGGTCACGGAGCAAGCGGCGAAGGCCGCTGCAGAGCTCCTCAAGGAGGCCGGACTGCACGGCCACAAGTACGCCATCGACGCCACCGTGGCCGAAGTGGCACTGCGCCAGCCAAGGCCGGTCGCGCTACTGACGTCCGACACCGACGACATGATCAAACTCTGCGGCGACCATGTCCGCATCATCGGCCTCTGACGCGTTGGCATTCTCTTCGCAGGCCGGGGTCGCGTCTTCCGGGCGGGTCGTACTGTTTCCCCTCACGCCCGGGCATCCTCAGAAGGCGCAGGGGCTCGGCAAGACTCCCGTGGGTACGAGGTGCAAGGTGACAAAGGTGACGCGGTACCCGTCGGGCGGGTGAGGACGCGGGTCACCCCGTTGTGTCGGCGGAGCCGCGACAGTTTTGCTGAGTCAGGTGAGGGGCTGTTCCGGCCTCCCGGTCGTGACCGATCCGGGGGCCGTTTTCATGACTGATGCCACGTCGACGCCGTCACTCGTACGGGCGCGTCCTGGTGGTCGCGCGGGCGGGTGCCGCGCAGGGTCGGATTCGTTCAGTTGTTCCGCTCCGGCCAAGGAGACTCCCATGGCACAGTCTGCTCCCGCCCCCGGCTACCGCCGCACCTCCGGCCCCTTGGATGAGAATCCCTGGGCGGCCGGGGGAGTCATGTTCGGCGGTGTTCTGCTGATGGTCGATGGCGTCATGGGGGTCATCAAGGGGATCTCCGGTATCGCGTCCGACGAGGTCTACAGGCGCATCAGCAAATACACCTTCACGTTCGATGTGACGGGCTGGGGCTGGATCCACCTCGTGCTCGGTGTGATTCTCGCGCTCGTCGGCTGGAGCATTCTCAAGGGTGCCGGCTGGGCCAGGGCGACGGGTGTCGTGCTGGCTGCGCTCAACATGATCGCCAACTTCATGTGGCTGCCCTACCAGCCGATCTGGGCGATCATCTCCCTCGCGATCGACGGGTTCGTGATCTGGGCGCTGTGCACCGCCCCTTCGAAGGCGGTCATCCAGTGAGGGCCGGGACGGCGGTGGCGGCGCGTGCGGCGAAGGCGGCGGAGGCCGTGATCCGGGGCTGTTCGCTGCTGCGGTGCTCACCGTGAGTGGCCGTGGCAGGGAAGGCGTGCAGGTGATGGGCGAACCGAACGGGCAGGGGGAAGACCTGGTCGCTCTTGCCGCCGAGGCGTACGTGTACGGATATCCGCTGGTCGTCGACCTGTCGACGGTCGAGAGATCGATGCAGGAGGGCTTCGGCCCGCTGGCGCCGACCCCGTTCAACCACTTCGCGCACGCGGGGCCATGGGCCGGCCCCGATGTGCATGCCGTCTCCGTCGACGACGACACCGCTCATTCGCTCGCCCAGCTGGACCTGTCCGGAGGGCCGATCCGGCTGCATGTCCCGGACACCGGCGGGGCTTACTACGTGCTGCAGTTCGTGGACGCCTGGACCAACAACTTCGCCTACGTGGGGCGCCGGGCCACCGGTACGGGCGCGGGTGACTGGCTCATCGTGCCGCCGGGCTGGTCGGGCAGGGAGCCCAGCGGGCTGCGAGGGGTGATCGATGCGCCGACCTCCGTCGTCTCTGTCGTCGGGCGCAACGTCCTCGGCGGTCCGGACGACATGACGCGGGTGCGGGCGCTCCAGGAGCAGTACACGCTCACGTATCTCGAACCCGGCACGCACCGGACGGGGCTGCCGGCGCCCGACCCCGACGTACCGGCGGAGCTGCGGTTCTTCGAGCAGCTCAGGGTGTGGATGGCCGACTTTCCACCGGCCGCCGACGACTGTGCGTACCAGGACCGGTTCCAGCCCCTGGGGCTGCTGGAGGAGGGGCCCTCCCCGTACGTCTGCGCCGATTCCGCCCTCGTACGCGCACTCACCGCGGGGATGGCGCAGGGCAGGGAGCGGGTCGAGGCGGCTACCCGGCCGAGCACGGTGACGGGCGGGGGATGGGAGATGGATCCGCATCTCTTCGACTACAACCTCGACCACTTCGGGGTGGGGACGATCGACTCCCCGGAGTGGAAGATCGCCGATCGGGAGGCGTCCTACCTGGTCAGAGCAGTGGCGGCGCACGTGGTTCTGTGGGGGAGCCACGGGTACGAAGCGGTGTGCGCCCACACCTCCCACGACGCCGACGGCCATCCGCTGAGCGGTGCGCACTCCTATGTGATGCGCTTCGAGCAGCCGCCGCCGGTGGAAGCGTTCTGGTCCGTGACCCTGTACGACGCGCCGGACCACCACCCCGTCGCACACCCGGCGGGCCGGCACTCCCTCGGGGACCGCACCCCCGGGCTGATGCGCGGGGCCGACGGGTCGCTGACGGTCCACATCAGCAAGGAGCCGCCCACGGACCCTGCCGCAGTGGCGAACTGGCTGCCCGCGCCCGACGGGGAGTTCCGGCCCGTGCTCAGGTTCCGCATGCCGGGGCGCGCGATCATCGACGGCAGCTATGAGCTTCCCGCCATCGAACTGAGCTGACCCGGGTGTCCTGTGTCCCGGCCCGTTGTCAGTGGGGCGGTCCACACTGGAGTCATGTGCCGCAGCATCAAGACCCTTCGCCCGCCCGCCATCCCCGAGGAGGCCACCGAGGAGGACATCCGGGCGGCCGCCCTGCAGTTCGTGCGCAAGGTGTCCGGCTTCCGGGCGCCGGCCGCGCACAACCAGGAGGTGTTCGACCGGGCCGTGGACGAGATCGCCGCAGCGACCGCCAGACTGATGGACGGTCTTGAGGTGCGGGGGGCGGTCGTCAGGACGCCGTAGAAGCCGAAGCGGGTGCTGGAGCGGAAGCCGTCGCGGCCGCCGCTCCAGGGCGGCGCATGAGGTACGCGGCGAGGGCGCCTGCCATGAACAGGGCCAGGACCGAGACCGCCGTACCCAGCCATGTCGTGCCCAGCCACTGGCCGCCGAAGTAGCCGAGGCCCACGCTGTAGCCAGCCCAGGCCACACCGGCCAGCGCCGACCAGGGCAGGAATTCCTTCACCCTGCGGTGCGCGGCGCCCGCGCCCAGGGAGACGACCGAGCGGCCGGCCGGGGCGAAGCGGGCGATGACGACAAGGATGCCGCCGCCGCGGCTCAGAGCCGCGCCGAGGCGTTCCTGCGCGGTGGTGAGGCGGCGGGAGCGGGCAATCGCCCGGTCCAGGCGGTCGCCGCCGCGCCAGGCCAGCCGGTACGCGACGAGGTCGCCGAGCACCGAGGCGGCGGCCGCGCTCAGGATCAGGGCGAGGAGCGACGGCACCTGGGGGACCTCGCCGGGGTTGCCTGCCGTGCCCACGACCGTGGTCGAGCCGGCGGCGGCGGCTGTCGCGGCGGTGATCACCAGGACCCCGCTGGGGAGGACGGGCAGGAAGACGTCCAGGAGCACCGAGAGGGCGACCACGGCATAGATCCATGGGCTGCCGGTCAGCGCACCCACACTCTCGAGCACCTTCTACTCCCCGATTCGTTTCAACGCCGCGACGTCGCAGGGGAGCGGCAGGAGCGGCAGGGCCAGCTGTACAGCGTACGCCTGCCGTTTACCTGAACATCATCGAAGTCCGGAGGATGTTGTGTACCTCACGCGTCACATCTGCACCGTGGGGAGTGGCGCCCGGCCCTTGCCTACGCGTCGGCGGTCAGTTCCTGGTCCAGTACCGTCTCCAGCTGCGCGCCTGCGCCGTTCTCTTTGGCCTGAACCAATGTGAGTGCAGCTTTCCGGCCCCGCAGGGTGAGGGTCATCAACTGATTGCCGAACCATGGTCCGCCGGTCTTCTGCCACTGGATCGGTGACGGACCGGTCCGTCCGTGCCGCGCCAGTGCTCGCCCCAGCCGTCGTCCCGCCCGGCTCCAGCCGAAGCGGAATCCGGCCTTGAGCGCACCGGGTATCGAGTTGTGCACGGGAGAGCAGGTCAGCTGCAGGATGTGCGCCCCGGGCGCACCTCCCGGCGCGTCGGCCGGCCACGAGGGCTCCGCGATGTACGCATGGTGCACATCGCCCGACAGCACGCACACCGTCGCCGGAGCGTCAGGGCCGCTCCCCGCCTCCCGGATCAGCTCGGTCAGCCGGCGGAACGAGGCGGGGAACGCCGCCCAATGTTCCAGGTCGGAGCGGCGGCGCAGATTCTCGCCGAACCGCGCCCAGCGCCCGCCGGGCCCACCCCGCTCGCCGCGGCACAGCGCGGCGTCCCACTCCTCCGCGTCATGGACGAGCGGCGGAAGCAGCCACGGCAACGACGTACCGATCAAGAGGTGGTCGTACGAGCCGGGGTCGGCGAGCGCCTCCTCGCGCAGCCAGCGTGCCTCCTCGGCGTCGAGCATCGACCGCTGCTCCTCGTCGAGAACGCGAGCCGCGCGGGTGTCCACCATCAGCAGCCGTACCCGGCCGAAAACACGCCGGTAGCTCCACCGGGTACCGGCGGGTTCGGCGTCCGCCTCGGCGGCGAAGCGGCGCAGTGGCTCCGTGCCGTCCGGAACGGCCCGCACCTCGGCGTAGAGCGGGTCCGCGGCCAGGGCGGTGGGGGAGAGATTGCCGAGGTGCTGGTAGACCCAGTACGAGGCGAGCCCGCTGACGATCCGCTCGTGCCACCAGGGGGTCGCCCGCACACCGGCGAGCCAGGCGGCGCTGGTGTTCCAGTCGTCCACGACGTCGTGATCTCCGAAGGCTCCCGACTAGCGGTTCTGGGAGTCACCCAACATGACGGCATCTGTGCAGGTCAGGGGCACGAAGCGTTCGACACGCTCACCCAACTTCATGACCACTCAGCTTCGGGGCGTGTCTTGCCTCCGCCTGTCCGTACTGACCGACGAGACCACCAGCCCGGAGCGTCAGCGCACGGCGAATCACGGCGCTGCCGATGCCCTTGCTATCGACCTTGCCGACCGGGAAGCCGTTGATCTCGGCGTAAGCGCCAGCAAGACAACGCCCTTTGAGCGCCCGGAGTTGGGTGCATGGCTTCGGCGCCCTGATGACTTTGACGCGCTGCTGTTTTGGCGCTTTGACCGTGCGGTCCGGTCCATGGATGACATGCACGAATTGGCGAAGTGGGCACGCGAACACAAGAAAATGATTGTGTTTGCCGAAGGTCCCGGCGGACGGCTGGTGCTGGACTTCCGTAACCCGCTGGACCCCATGGCACAGCTCATGGTCACGCTCTTCGCATTCGCAGCGCAGATGGAAGCTCAGGCCATCCGGGAACGCGTAACCGGCGCTCAGGCAGCAATGCGCCTCATGCCCCTTCGCTGGCGTGGGTCCCGTGCGCCATACGGCTACATGCCTGCCCCGCTGGAAGGCGGCGGCTGGACCCTGGTGCAGGACCCGGAAGCCGTCAAGGTCATTGAGCGCATCATCAAGGCGGTAATGCAGGGTGAGACCGCAAACAGCATCGTGTTTGCATTGAACGCCGACAACATCCCTTCGCCTGCTGATCACTGGGCGAAGTGCAAGGGGCGGGAAGTCAAGAAGCCCACGAAATGGAATGCCGTTACGATCACGCGCATTCTGCGTTCGGAAACCCTGATTGGGTGGAAGCTCAGCAACGGGAAGCCCGTCCGTGACAGTGAGGGACGGCCCGTGCTGGCGACGCGTGAACCGATCCTGACCCGCGCTGAGTTCGACGCCATTCAAGCCCTGTTGGACAAACGCAGCATCAACAGCCCGATCCGGCGGGACACCAATGCACTCCTGTTCGGAATCGTGCACTGCTCTTCGTGCGGGGGTCGCATGTACCTCAATGCACAAGAATCGAAGCCCGGTCAGCGCCCTACGTACCGTTGTGGTGCTTCGTCGCGTGGTGACATCTGCGAACACCCCATGAACATCCGCGCCGATTGGGTTGATGAGTACGCGACCCGCGAATTCCTGCGCATCCTGGGGGCTTTGGAAATCACGCACACGCGCACCATTCCCGGGTACGACCCTCAGCCTGAGATTGATGCCACCCTCGCCGAGTACGAAGCGCACCGCGCTGAACGGGGACAGCAGCAGTCGAAGGCAGCACAAGCATCCTGGCAAAAGCACATGGACGCGCTTGACGCTCGACTCGCTGAGTTGGAAAGCCGGGAAAAGGTCGAGCCCCGTACCGAGGAAATCCGGACTGGCAGGACGTACGCGGAAAAGTGGGTCAAGGTAGAAACGGCCGGAAGGCGGAAGATGCTGACTGGGGCGGGGGCGCACCTGTCAATTAAGGCAGGAACCCCCGGAGGTTGGCGCACGTTGGATGAGCGGCGCGTTGACTTCGACGTGACACACCCGTTCTTCGCTGACGCAGCGAGCGCAATCACGGCCATGGCGGCTGAGGAGTTGACGGCATGAGCCAGTGCATTGATGAGACTCAGCTCAGGGCAGCGCTGAACGGCGACGCTGAGGCAATCACCGGACTTCTCAGGGCACTTGAAAGGCTGATCAGGGCACGCGCCCGGTGCATTGACCGGGACAGCGCGGAAGACCTTGCACAGGCGGGCCGTGAAGCCCTGTGGCTGAGCCTGAGCCGCTTTGCCGGTGGCTCCGCCAGGCAATTCGTCCCCTTCGCTGACCGGACGGTGACCGGCGCCATGCAAGACGCGCACTGCACAATGCGCTACCCGGGGATCAGCTTGGACGAAGCGAAGCTATGGCGCTCCGCCTACAAGCACGCGAACGGGAACGCCGACGAAGCCGAACGGCTCATGTGCTCCGGGGAGTTGGCATGGCGCATGAGCCTGGCTACCGCCAAAGCCGTGAGAGCCGCCGTGAGCCCCACTGAGGCGCTGCCGGATGACTTGGGCGCACAACTACCGGCGGCAGGCTCAGAGAGCGACACAGAGCGTTCTAGCAGCATCGTGGCATGGATGCTGATAACGCTGGGGACGCAACAGCGGGCAGTGCTGGAAATGACCTACGGCATTGGGGAGTACGGGCGGATGCCCGACAGCGAGATAGCCGGAGCGCTGGGCATCCCGAAGGCGAACGTTTCCGCTGCCCGGAGCAAGGCGCTCAAACGGCTACGCGGCCGGTGGTCGGGAACGTTCCTCCTCCGCTGAGAGTCAGCCCCGTTGGTCACAGCGACCGGCGGGGCTTTCTCATGCCTGCACGCCTGCGTAAGCCCCTTTGGCGTAGCCGCTGACCAAAAGGGGGCCAGGGAGCGCGCCGGAACGGCTTAGGCGGGCGCTCAGGGCTCTCGCCGGACAGCGAGCAGAGCGCTGCTACACACCCCCACCTGACGCCTCATCAGCTAACCCCTCCCTGACCTGCATAAACATCTCCCCAATGTAGTTATGTAGTTTTGACCCCCACTTCCAATACTTCTCACGGGATATAGAAGCAATACCGAGACCGGCCCCCGCTCCTACACTTCTGCATTCTTGCAGGTCAGAGAATGTGTCCGCGCATCTCCCTTCGCTGACCGCTCCGGAGAACTGCATTGCACGCGATTTCCAGACGTCAGGGCTAGCGAATTCCGCCCTAGTCCACGCGTGGCGCACGTCACATGAATCCCCCTGCCCCGCATGTCCTAATTGGAATGCTTTGCGGTCACTCCACTCACTAGATACATCTTGTAGGGCGCGATAAGCCGCCTACCGCGAACGGCATCACTACTGGTTCGCCTTCATGCCCCGCAGTGCGTCGGAGCGCTCAGCGCATAACGCACACATCAACGGCCCTAGGTCTGGTCGATTCCCTCAGCGGTAGTGATGCCCCGCTGTGGAGAGTCCCGGACCTAGGGCCTTTTTTGTTTGGCATCACACCGAAAGGCATCACGCCATGACTTCCGCACTATCTGAGTACAAGGCAGCGCACAGGCGAGTGGTCGACGCTAAGGGACCGGCCAACCACAAGCCCTGTGAGTTCTGCGGAACCGTTGCCGCTGAGTGGTCGTACAACCACCTTGACCCGGCTGAGATCTACCGGGACGGCTACCTGTGGTCAGAGAGCACGGCCTATTACATGCCGCTCTGCAAGCGCGACCACCGGGCCTATGACCGAGCGTTCAGGCAGCACGGCAAGGCGGTCCTGCCCGCTGTTTCTGATGCTCTGACGGAAGCCGGACAAGCCCGTTACGACGAAGAGCACCGACAGGCCGTGAAAGCTATGACCTTCGACAGGTGGCGCGTACGGGAAACGGGGCTAGGCAACATCAGCGCTGAGGAATCCGCCGCTCTGACAGGCGCCCGCTCATGACTATCGTTGCGTTCCTTCCCGAATCGCTGATCATTGCCATTCTCGTTTCACTCATCTACCAGATGGCAGGCATTACCTGAGACCGAGGCAGGGGGCCGACATGAATATATGGCAGCCTCCTCCCTTCCCCATTCTTTGAGTCGTGCTCGGAAAATCCACTAGATCCGAGCCGGCCGACGCCCTTACTTACGAACTTCGGAGTAATTCCAATGGACGCTATCGGTGCACCACAGGCCATAGCCATTCTCGAAGAACACGCAATCGTGCCCGCTGATGAAGGTCCGCGCGCTGACCTGTTCAGTGCCTTCGCTGTGCTCCGCCTACTGGCGTTGGGCAATGATGAAGGTGGGGTGCCTCATGGCGACTCTGACTGACGCTGACCGGGCGTACGTCCCTGAGTTCGCGGCCATTGTCGGCGACGCCCTTGAAGAGTGTCCGAACGCTGACTCAGCGCTGACGGTTCTCTACGGTGCATGCACTGACTACGCGGGCGGAAGATTCATACCGCTGGGCACCTTCGACCGTCTACTGATCGCAACTGGCTACCAGCGCACTTCCCGCAAATGTGGGCGGCGATTCGCGGGCTTGCGCCCCAAGGACCCGGCTTTGCATCACCTGTCCTGGCACTGGGACTAACCACCTCCGAAAATCCGTATGTGACCCCCTCCTGAGAGGAACATTCCAATGACTGACACCCCCTGGTACTTGAACACCACTGATGCCACGTCCGTTGACATGGGCAGCCCGGAGCGAAACCGCGCGCACCTTGAGTCTCTGGCTGAGCTAGCCAGCGAAGAGGCTGACGCGGAAGTTGCGTACCTTCGAGCCGCTGAGGCCAAGGGAGTTGAGCTGAGCCCCAGTCAGCGAATGGCTATGGGCTACGTCACGAATGCCCGCAAGGCTGCCACTCAGCTAGACGCCAACTGATCCCCGGAAGGACAACACCCATGACTACAACGGACCTTGAGAAGGTGCGTAAGGCCGCCGAGGCGGCTGCCGCGAAGTTGGCTGAGGCTGAGGCCGCTGAGGCTACCCGGCAGGCTGAGAAGGCCACTGAGCGCGTTGAGGCACAGCGAAAGAAGGACGCTGAGTTTCTTACTCAGTGGGAGGCGCTTGACGCTGAGCTACAGGAAGTCGGCTCGAAGTCTGCCGCTGATGCTGTGTATGAGGGTTCGGACCCGATTGCCGCTGTAACTCACTTCTGGGTGGAGCGCGCGAAGCGCAATGCCGTTCGTACCCATGCGCGTAGCGCCTATCACCGGCTACATGGGGAGCACCCTGACGACCAGTTCGCCCCTGGACTTCCGGAGCGAGAAATGCGTATTGCCGACCGCCTAGAAGAGGCAATCGTCAAGGCTTCCCGACGGCACGGCGCTGACCTTGCCGAGAAGCTAAAGGCTGAGTGGACGGCTGAGTAATGGCGCATGACCTACTCGACCCGGGGCCGGACTACAACGGCCAGCCTGCCTACCTGGTTTGGCCCCGGGACGCGAATGGAGCCCCGTGCTTTGCCGACACACACAGTCCCTCGGACGTGGTCTTTCCTCTGGGCAGCGCTCCGGTAAGGCGTGGCACGTATCGTCAGCGAATCGGCTACCGGGAAAGCGTGCTGGTTGACCTCACGCACTACGGCGCTGAGGGAAAGCCGCTGACACCCCCGACCATTCCGCTAGATGTGCTGCGGCAGATGTGGGCCGACCACTATGGCTGACAGTCCGTTCTGTGAGCTGTGCCCCCGGACAGCTAACGCGCCAGAGACACCCGCTGATGTGGTTACGTTCTATCCGCTGACCCGTGCTCAGCTAATTGGCCGGGGTGTTCACCGGCCGGATTCCCCCGGCTATCGAAAGTCAATGTGCCTGGGTTGCTACCGGGCATGGAAAGGCCACAAGGAATGAACTTCGACAGTATGCATCCCATTGACGAGACCCTGTTGCAGCCGGGTCCGAAGTGGAACTATCCCAACTGGCCGCGCGATGCTGAGACAGGTGAGCCGCTGACGCCTTCCGCGAAGTACGCCCGTGGAGTTACGGGTGAGCTGCTCCGGATCGAAGGAAACAAGGCTTATCCGCTTTCCAGCGGGGTTGCCATGATCTCCCCTCCGGTCACTCCGCCTCAGTAGTGGGAAGCGCCCTGTGCCCCACCAGCACAGGGCATCTAATTCTTTGTCCCGTCGTCGTCCAGCGCTAGCCGCGCCTTTTCAGTGAAGTCAGATACGGCGCCGCTGAATCTTACGAAGCGCATACATCCGTCGCTCCACCTCTCGGATAGGCTTCGCCCACCTAGGGCGTCAGCAGACATGTGCATTGTTCCGAATGAAGCTCTAACTTCCCGAGACTTTTCGTCAACAATGAATGCTGCCGCGCTTACCTCTTTAGGGCCAGCGAGTTGGACTCGGGTCGATATCTTCGCAACGTTCTCATGGAGTGACTTAGATTCTTCGATGACGCCGAAGAAATTCATTCCCTGTGGAAGGATATGCAGACGCTCAAGGTCATTAAGATCTTCTGGGGTCGGAGCTAGTAGGATTTTGGCTAGGTCTGAATGCGCCTCTGCTGCGGCAATGAACTCTTCGTAGACAGCCTGCCGTGCGTCACGTCGCTGCCGAAGGTGCTCCGCCCGTGCCACCATCTTCGCCTGTGCGCGTGCTGACCACCCGGTAGCCAGCGCCGCACCAATAGTTGCAACCGAACCTGCCAACGCGCCGAGCACTGCGGCCAATCCTGCATCCATGGCGTCATGTTCGGGTCGGGCGGGACAGCGGGTCAAGGGTGCACCGGACAGCCGAACGGCCCGCAGAAACTCTCCGATTAGCCATGCCAGCTTTTCCCCTCCCTGCCGCGCTTCCCTGCAAGGGCAAGGGGGTCCCTCCCCTGGTGTGCTGACGCAACCATGCACCCTCAGCCGGCTGAAACCTCCACCTTTTCTGACCTGCGCCTTTGCTGCGCCGCAACTTCGCTGGCCCGTGTGCTGGTGTGAAGGAGTCCCATGCTCTCTGATGACTGCGCACCTTCGCGCGCCGAGTCTCTGGCCCAATCCCTGAGCTATGCGCACGGCTACGCCGAAGAGTTGCGGCTCATGCTCGCTGAGGGGAAGCCTGATGCCGATAAGGCAGCACGCCTAGTCCAAGCAATTCGGAACATGATGCTTGCCACGCTGGATGACCTGTACGAACTGGATGACGTACAGCAGGAGATAGACGCTGTGGGCGCAATCCGGGGGCTCAGCGACGCCCAGCTATTCAGCGCCATTACCGATACCCCACCTCCGAAAATCCGTAGGTGATACCCCATGCCCAGTAAGCCCCCGCGCCCCTGTGCTCAGCCTGGCTGCCCTGAGCTGGTGCGTGGCAAGGACAGCACGTGTGAAGAGCACACGAGACAGCGAGCAAGCCAGCGTGAGAACCGTGGTGGTAGTTCCTACGGATCGCGCTGGAATCGAGTAGTGCAACCTCAGTTCATCTACCGCAATCCGTGGTGTGCGCTGTGTGGGAGACAGGCGACGGTTGCTGACCATTTCCCTGTGAGCCGAACCGTTCTGGTGGCCAAGGGTGATCCGAACCCTGACGCCTTTAGGCACCTTCGACCACTGTGCAAGCCATGCGATGCCAAGGAACGACCTAAGCGCGAGCCAGGCGGCTTCTACGCCGAACAGCGCTCACAACAGGAAGCGACTGACCGCGAATACCGGCGCTGGGCTGACGACGTTCCGCCGTTCTGAGCCTGCCCCCTGGGGGGTGACCCCCTTCCCCCCTTGAGGGAGCGCGGCAGGGAGGCAAAAAGCTAGCGCCGCGAGTTAGGCAGTTTGCGCGGAGAGAATCCCCCATATTTGAAGCCCTGGTCACTCACTGGCCGGGGCTTTCCTATGCCCTGAGAGTGACCATGACCACCGATTACAAGGCGCGCCTAGCGCACTTTCTGACACTGCCCGACGAAGAACTAAGCCGCCCCCTGTGGGAAGTGCCTTGGCAGGACCGAAAGCCCTTCCTAGCCGCACGTTCCCGGCGCTCCCCTGATGACGATTTCCAGATGCCTGAGGCACACCAGCGCGTGACGGATTGGACTGAGACTGAGTGAAGCGCATATCAATTACTGACGTTGTCCGGTACGCGGCCCTTGCTGCGGCCATGGTCATCAGCTTTGCCGTTGAGCGTGACCTAGCGCTGTCGCACGGAGTGCCCGAGACCGTTGCTCCGGCCGTCCCTGTGGCCATTGACCTATTCATGATCTGGGCTGTCCGGACTGGCCGTGACGTTGCCCTCAGTGTGTCCGTTGCCGTGGCCGCGAATGTCGCTGGTGTCCTCACAACAGAATCGCTGTCCGCTGTTGGTACCTGGGTGTCCGCCGGGCTGCATGCCGTCTTCCCATTGACTGTCTGGCGAATGCATCGCAGCGAGCCTGAGCGGCCACCTGAGAGCCTGCCGGGCACTGCGGCGGAGCCCTGAGACCAGCAAGTCAACTACGGCCCCGCACAAGGGCACTGGGAGCCTTGCCGACGACTGGCCGACCGATGACCTGTGGGCCGATTTCCAGGACAGCGCCCCGGACGCGGAAAGCGAAGCCCCGGTCACTCCGCCTTCCGCTGAGGACATCCGCGCGGCTGTAGCCGTTCTGGCTTCTCGGCATGGCCGCCCTGTGACCGGCCGCATGATGGCTGACCACTTCGGCGTGTCCGAACGGACCGGCCGCCGGTATCTCGCAATGACTGTATGACCGTTTGCCCCGTACCCGCTGCCTGACTGATGGCCGGTACGGGGCTACTTTCGTTTCAGGGGTACCCTCACTCACAAGTTATTCGTAACGAAGTCATCGTCATAATCCTCGTCACCATTCACCATGAAGATTGCACGACCCCGCGCGATATTGGATTCTGTATCCGATACGGCGCAACTTCCGCAGTGCCCCCCTTCGCCGTAGTAGTAATCGAAGTCAGGGTCACCATGAAACTCGGAATTGTATTCGTCCCGCGCGTCTTCGATCTCGAACGCTGTCCCGCACTCAACACATTTCGCCATAACGGCATGGTACCCGGCAACCGGCACATGGGCAGGTGGATTCTACGAACTCAGCTAAGCCGCCGGATGCTCAGCGAGTATGGCCGCAACTTCCGGCACGTCGGCAAAGCCTTGCAACCGGCGGAGTATCTCGCGCACCCGCTCCGCTGTCTGTTCTGACGCAGCGTCAGAGGTGGTGTTGATGACCTGCCCCATGGGGGCCGTGCACGGCCCTGAGAGCGACTGGCGCCACGACAACGCCCCCCTAAAAGCCCGGGAAGCTCCTGGGCCACTAGAGGGGCGTTCTGCCACTTCTGGGGAGCGGCTACGCCTTACGCAGCGTGCCCCTGATCAAGTGTTCCGCCGCAGCATGCGAAGCGGCGTTCTCTGGGATGCGGTGCGCCGCAATGCCGATCACTTCGGCCAGCGAAGCCGCCATGGGTTCAATGAAGGCAGCCCGCTCCGCATCGCTGATCTCTTCGCCTGCCTCAAGGATGCTGGTAACCACAGCAAGCAATGCGGTTGCCGCTTCCAATCCGGCGATGTCCGCAACGGCGCTCAGCATGCCGCCCCGGGGGCTGATCACGAACACGTTCTTCCCCGTCACCGGGTCCGCGCCGACGTATCGGGGGTTAGTAGGCTCTTCCACGGCTCGACTCCTTAGCTAGTCGGGTCCACGCCCCGGAGGTGTTCACCGCACCTGCCGGGGTCTTTCAGTTTCGGCCTCAGTGTACTTCGGTGCACCTCAGTGTGCTCAGGATGCCGGAATCAGCGAAGTGTACTGAGGTGTACTGCATGGAGATTGACCGGACCCGCGCCATGTGGCCTCAGATTGCCGCAGTGATCATTGAGCGCATTACCAACGGCACGTATCCGCCGGGTAGCAAGGTGCCAAGCATCGTGGCCCTTGCCGCTGAATTCGACGTGGTCAACAGCACCGCACAACGGGCCATGGAAGCCGTGCGGGCTGAGGGGCTGACACGCTCCGAGAAGGGCATGGGGACGTACGTCCTGACCCCCGAAGAGCGCGGCAACTAGCCCTGGAATCAGGGTCGTTGTGCGTTTCGGCGGCTGCCTGGTGCTCAGCGCTGAGTCAGGACCGCACGCAATGCGTCTTCCAGTGCCCTCGCGGCAGGGGAGTTGAGCCGTTCTCCGCGCATGTCCGCCACGCTGGCGACGCCTCGCACCGCACCTGCCAACTTCGCCACCAGGCAGCAGAGTTCATCCCGTGAGACTTCTGGACGCTGGGACATGGTCAGCGCGTAAGCGGCATCACTGCGCGCTGTGTTGATGACGTGGGCTTCCGCGCGGTCCGTAAAGCGCTGGCGCTCAGCAATAGGCTCAGTCATGCCGACTCCCAATCAGTCGGTAAGCCCCGGTACGGAAGTTCTCACCCTTCCTGCCGGGGCGCTTTTGTGACCTGATCAGGTTACGGGGGCAGGGGCTTCCGCTGGGGTGCCTCTTTTGCGGGTCCGGGGGCTCTTCCCGGTGCTTAAACAGTGCGCTGACCAGGGGCTTTGTGCTAGAACTGTAAGTCCGTTGCCTTCGGATCGTCGAAGATCATGCAGCTGGGGACGGTCGAGAGCAGCCAGCGCACCTCGGGGTCGCGCCAGGACTCGTCGTAGAGGTAGGTGTACTCCTCGTAGTCCGCGACCTCGGCGCCCGGCGGTTCGTTCAGGTCCCGGCGTGCGGCGAGGCGGCGGCGGGTCGCCTTCGACGTCTCGTCGGCGTACACCTGGTCCCCGAGCAGGAGCAGTACGTCGGGGCGTACGGCACCGGGGTCGGCGGCGAGCCGGGCGGCGAGGGCGTCCAGGGCGTCGGGGCCGGTGGTGTCGGGC
Source organism: Streptomyces sp. NPDC051020 (assembly GCF_040683105.1). Lineage (NCBI taxonomy): Bacteria > Bacillati > Actinomycetota > Actinomycetes > Kitasatosporales > Streptomycetaceae > Streptomyces > Streptomyces sp. NPDC051020. The sequence continues at coordinate 24,980 of NZ_JBFBCG010000013.1, forward strand.
TCGCCGGAGGGGGGAGCCGCCCAGCGGCAGGATCCGAAGGAGATCCGGACGGGCCGATCCCGGGCGTCATCGGCCGATGCCGGCGGCGTGGTGATCGTGCTCGCGGGGAAGCCGGAGTCCTTGAGCGGCCAGACCCGGCGGCCGTCGAGCAGCACCTCGTACGCGGTGGTCGAGTCCGGGGTCAGACCGGTCACCACCACCAGCGCGTAGTGGTGACCGGCGATCGCGAACGTCCGGGACGAGCCGGACGCGCCGTCCGCGCATCGGACTTCGGCCGTGGTGGGCCGGTCGGCCTCCACCCAGACGGTCGCGGTGGAGCCCGTCTCCCAGTCGACGTATCGCAGCAGCGGTCCCAGGCGCAGCCCGGCCATGAGGTGCCCTCCTCGCGTCGTCCCGCACGGACGGAGCTCACGGGCCCGTACGGTACGGGCGGCTCCGTACCGTACGGAACGACGGAGAGGGGTCGGGCGGTTCCGGGGTCAGCAGCCGTTCAGGACCGACTGGAGCGCACTCTTCTCCGCGGAGTCGACGGTCAGGTTGTAGTAGTGCTTCACGTGCACCCAGGCACGCACGTAGGTGCACCGGTACGCGGTACGCGACGGCAGCCACTGGGCCGGGTCCTTGTCGCCCTTGGACTGGTTGACGTTGTCCGTGACCGCGATGAGCTGCGGGCGCGTCAGATCGTTGGCGTACGCCTGGCGTTGGGCGGTGGTCCAGCTGCTCGCGCCGGAGCGCCAGGCCTCGGCGAGCGGGACCATGTGGTCGATGTCCAGGTCGGAGGCGGCGGTCCAGGTGGCTCCGTCGTACTGCGAGTACCAACTGCCGCTGACGGCGGCGCAGCTGGAGTCCTGGACCACGTTCGTGCCGTCGCGCTTCAGGACGACCTCGCGGGTGTTGCAGGTGCCCGACTGGGTGATCCAGTGCGGGAACTTGTCCCGGCTGTAGCCGGTCGACGAGCCTTCCGCCGACACCGTCAGCTGGCTCAAGTAGGTGCGGGCGGTGGAGGCGCTGACCGGGGTGGGCATGGCTGCCTGGGCGGTGGGTGCGGTGAGCAGCCCTGTGGTTGCGGCAAGTGCGGCGGATGCGACGACCACACCTATGCGACGCGCGTAGACACCTGACATGCGAACTCCCTTGATGTGGGGGGATCCTGGACGGGCGACCTGTGGAGCCCGGCCATCGTGGCGGCGCCAGGTTTCTGTGGGGTGGGCGCCAGGTAACAGGGTGGCGACATGAGCACGTCACATCAAGGGCTGGGGCGGACCGGTCTGCGGTGCGAGGCCGTACGGAACGACATGCGCGGGCCTGCGCGGATGTTCTCGACCCAGGGGGGAAGCAGGGGCTGACGTGTCGACAGGTCGTGAATGCCGGGGCGGGCCGGCCGGTCTTATGGTTGCCGCGTGCTGCTACCGGTCAACATCACGCTCGGCGTCGTCCTCGCCGTGCTGCTCGTGGCGGCCGCCGCCGTCGCCGCCTGGGCCTCGCTCGGCCGGTCGCGCGAGATCGTCCTCGCAGGGCTGCGCGCCGCGGTCCAACTCGCCGCCGTCTCCGTGCTCATCGGCTGGGTGGTCCGCTCCCTGCCGCCGCTGCTCTGCTTCGTGGCGCTGATGTACGCCGTGGCGGTACGGACCGCCGGACGCCGGATCACCGGGAACCGCACCTGGTGGTGGGCGGCTGTGCCGATCGCCGCGGGGGTCGCGCCGGTGGTCGCCCTGCTGCTGCTCACCGGGCTTCTGCCGGTCCGGGGCATCGCGCTGATCCCGGTGGCGGGCATTCTCATCGGGGGTGCGCTCACCGCGACCGTACTCGGCGGACGGCGGGCGCTGGACGAACTGACCACGCGGCGCGGGGAGGTGGAGGCGGGAATGGCGCTCGGGCTGCTCGACCGCGATGCCCGGCTGGAGATCGCCCGGCCCGCGGCGTCGGACGCGCTGCTGCCGGGGCTGGACCAGACGCGGACGGTGGGGCTCGTCACGCTGCCCGGGGCGTTCGTGGGCATGCTGCTGGGCGGCGCCTCACCGGTTCAGGCGGGGGCCGTGCAACTGTTCGTACTGGTGGCGCTGATGGCCGTACAGGCGGTGGCCGTTGCCACGGTGCTGGAACTGGTGGCGCGGGGGCGGCTGAGCCGCGACTGAACCCCGGGGAGGTCTTCCCGGGTCAGAGGGCCCGGATGTGCAGACGGATCGAGTCGTCGGCCGGCGCCTCCACCCGGATCTGCGTCAGGTCCCCGACGTGTGCATCCGGCGCCAGTGCCGCGGCGCGCGGGCCCACGCCCACGACGCGCATCCCGGCCGCCCGGCCTGCCGCGACACCCGCCTCCGAGTCCTCGAAGACGATGCAGTCGGCCGGGGTGAAGCCCAGTTCGGCCGCGCCCTTGAGGAAGCCCTCGGGGTCGGGCTTGCTGGCGCCGACGCATTCCGCCGTGACGCGGGTGCTCGGCATCCGCAGTCCGGCCGCCGTCATCCGGGCCTGGGCGAGCGCCTCGTCGGCGGAGGTCACCAGGGCGTGCGGGAGCGTGGCGATCGCGTCCATGAAGGCCGGGGCGCCGCCGATCGGGACCACGCCGTCGGTGTCGGCGGTCTCCTCGGCGAGCATGACCCGGTTGTCGGCGTAGTTCTGCTCCATCGGCCGGTCGGGCAGGAGTACCGCCATGGTGGCGTACCCCTGCCGCCCGTGGACCACCTTGAGTGCGGCCTCGGGGTCCAGCCCCTCCCGCAGCGCCCAGCGCCGCCAGCAGCGCTCCACCACCGCGTCGGAGTTCACGAGTGTGCCGTCCATGTCGAGCAGGAGGGCACGTGCGGTGAGGACGGTGGCCGGCATCGGCGGGCTCCAGGGCGCGGGGGAGGGGGGCGGCGTGGGGTGAAGAGAACAAGCGGTCCCGCCCGCCGGTCAGGGGTGCGGGCGAGGACCACTTTGTTCCATCACGATACAAAATCCTGCCCGCGAAAGCGAATCCCTTCCCGAACACGGGAGGGGAGGGCCGGCTCCCCGGGGCCGGCCGCCTCCTCAGTCCTGACCGCGACCCGTCGTCTCCGCCTCCAGTGCGCTCCGGGTGCTCGGGCCGTAGACACCCGGCGGGTCGCCCTCGATGGACTTGTACGACTGGTAGACGCGTACGGCGCTCTCGACCCGGTCCGTGTAGTTGCCGTTGTCGGGTCCGTGGTAGAGCCGCACCTCCCGCAGCCGCCGCTGCAGCTCGGCCACCTCGGGGCCGTGGTCGCCGCGCTGCAGCGTGCGGCCCTGCGGTTTCCCGGGCGACGGGGCCGTCGAGGTCCCGGTGGACTGCGAGACCATCGTCGATGCCGAGGGGGCGGGCGGGCGCGTAGAGGCAGCGGATGCGGAGGGGGAGAGCGAGGGGCTCCCCGACGCGGAGACGGATGCGGACGGCGATGCCGAAGCCGACGGCGAGGAGGATGCGGAGGCGGACGCGGACGCCGACGGCGATGCGTCCGGTGAAAGGGGCGCATCGGGGACGCTCGACACCCGGGCGCTCGGGAGCGCCCGGTCGCGCTCGGAGTCCCTGTTCACGTCCCCGCCGAACAGACCGCCGGCGAACGCCGCGGTGCCCACCACGCCGATCACGGCCGCGCCGACCGCGAGCGCCGCGAAGGGCCGTCGGCGGCGTGGCCGCACCGGGTCCACCGGGCCCACCAGGTCCACGGCCATGGTGTCCGTACGCGGATCATCCGCCCCGGCACTCTCCTGCGACAGAGGTGACAGAGGTGGCAGAGGTGGCAGAGGCGACAGAGGCGGCGGATCCACCGGCGCCGCCGGGTCGAGGAAGAGCGGCATCGTCATGGCGGCGTCCGCCGGGGCGGCGTCCGCGGGCGCCTCGTCGTCCCCCAGCGTCACGTACGGCCGGATCCGCAGGGGATCGAAGTCCTCCGCCGCCGCGGTCTCCGCCCGCTCGGCCGCGCGCCGTGCCGCGCGCTCCGCGCACCCGCACGGGGGCCCGGCGGCGGGTCTGTCGTGCGGTCCCCCGTTCCATGCATCCGTCGCTCTGTCGTCCGTGCCGCATTCCGGGCAGACATGTCCGGTCATTGTGGGTCCCTCCCCTTGAACTGCCTGCGATTATGCAGTCTGCCGCGGTGATGCCCCAACAGGCCATAACCCTCCACAACGGCCAGGATGGGATGTAGCGGAACCGAGGAGATGTTCATGGCCCACCAGCTGAACCCCCCGGCCCTGGCCCCTGGCGAAGGCCGTTCCCAGCGGACGGTCCTGGTCGCCATCGGCGCCCTGCTCCTCGGCATGCTGCTCGCCGCACTCGACCAGACCATCGTCTCCACCGCCCTGCCGACCATCGTCAGCGAACTCGGCGGCCTGGAGCATCTGTCCTGGGTGGTCACCGCCTATCTGCTCGCATCGACCGCCGCGACCCCGCTCTGGGGCAAGCTCGGCGACCAGTACGGCCGCAAGAAGCTCTTCCAGATCGCCATCGTCATCTTTCTCATCGGCTCCGCGCTCTGCGGCATGGCCCAGAACATGCCGCAACTGATCGCCTTCCGTGGTCTCCAGGGCCTCGGCGGCGGCGGCCTGATGGTGCTCTCGATGGCGATCGTCGGTGACCTCGTCGCCCCGCGCGAACGCGGCAAGTACCAGGGGCTGTTCGGCGCGGTCTTCGGTATGACGAGCATTCTCGGACCGCTGCTCGGCGGCCTCTTCACCGAACACCTCAGCTGGCGCTGGGTGTTCTACATCAACCTGCCGATCGGCGTCGTCGCCCTGCTCGTCATCGCCGCCGTTCTGCACATCCCGGTCCGTCAGGCCAAGCACACCATCGACTACCTGGGCACCTTCCTCATCGCCTCCGTCGCCACCTGCCTGGTTCTCGTCGCCTCGCTGGGCGGATCGACCTGGGCCTGGGGCTCGGCGCAGATCATCGGACTCGCCGTCGTCAGCGTGGTGCTGCTGATCGCCTTCGGGTACGTCGAGCGGCGCGCCGCCGAACCCGTACTGCCGCTGAGGCTGTTCCGGATCCGGACCTTCAGCCTCGTCGCCGTGATCAGTTTCGTCATCGGATTCGCGATGTTCGGAGCGATGACGTATCTGCCGACGTTCCTGCAGGTCGTGCACAACATCTCGCCGACCCTGTCCGGTGTGCACATGCTGCCGATGGTGCTCGGTCTGCTCCTCACCTCGACCCTGTCCGGTCAGATCGTCAGCCGTACGGGCCGGTGGAAGGTCTTCCCGATCCTCGGTACCGGCATCACCGCGATCGGCCTGCAGCTCCTGCACCGGCTCACGGAGTACAGCAGCACCTGGCAGATGAGCGCCTACTTCTTCGTCTTCGGTGCCGGGCTCGGTCTGGTGATGCAGGTCCTCGTGCTGGTCGCGCAGAACGCCGTCACCTACGAGGACCTCGGCGTCGCGACCTCCGGGGCCACGTTCTTCCGCTCCATCGGTGCCTCGTTCGGTGTCGCCGTCTTCGGCACGATCTTCACCAACCGGCTCACCGGCAAACTCGGCGCGGCCCTCTCGGGCGTCACGCTGCCACCGGGCATCGACGCCGGGCGACTGGCCGCCGACCCGCGCGCCATCTCCCAACTGCCGCCAGCGCTGAGGGCCCCGGTGATCCACGCGTACTCGACCTCGATCACCGACGTCTTCGTGTACGCGGCGCCCGTCGTCCTGGTCGCCTTCGTCATCGCCTGGTTCCTCAAGGAGGACAGGCTGCGCGGCTCGGTGACGGCCCCCGACAGCACCGAGACCCTGGCCTCGAACCCGGTCGAGCGTTCCTCGTACGACGAATGCGCACGGGCCCTGTCGGTGCTCGCCACCCGCGAGGGGCGCCGCGACGTCTATGTGAGGATCACCGAGCGTGCGGGGTACGACCTGCTGCCCGCGGCCGGCTGGATGCTGCTGCGCATCAAGCGGCACGGCGCCGTCGAACCCGCGCTGCTCGCCGACGCGACCCCCGTACCGGTGCGCGTGATCAGCGATGCGGCGCGACAGCTTGAGGAGCGCGGTCTGGCCCGGCGCGAAGGGGTGCAGCTGGTGCTCACCGACCGCGGTTCGGAGGCCGTGGAGAAGCTCGCGGAAGCGCGTGAGGAGTTGCTGGCCGAGCTGTTGGGCGACTGGTGGGGGCCGGAGCGGCCGACCGACCTGGTCGGACTCGTCGCGGAGCTGACCGCCGAGACGACCGGATCGAGCAGGGAACAGCCGCGCTGTCCGGAGCCGAGGCGGGACCACGCACTCTGACCCGGGCCCGGGGATTCCCCGGCCGGACCCCGGCCGGACGACAGCTCCCGGTCACAGCGCCCGGGTCACAGCTCCTTGGCGAACCAGTGCTCCGCGTACTGCCGCCGGTGGAACGCGGGCACCTCCCGGTAGCCGTGCTTGGCATACAACCCGCGCGCCTCCACCAGATCGTTGCGGGTGTCCAGCCGGATCTGCCGTACGCCGAAGGCACGCGCCGCGCTCTCGACGGCCGCCAGCAGCAACCCGCCGCCGCCCGTGCCACGGAACTCGGGGCGCACGAACACGCGGGTGAGCTCCGCGGTGTCCGCGTCCACCAGGAGCAGCCCGGCGCAGGACGCGGGCTTTCCGTCGAATCTGCCGACGACGAACGCGCCGGTCGGCCGTGTGAGCAGGTCGGCGCCGTCGCCGGAGAGTCCCTCGTCGATCTCCTCCGCGGTCGCGGGCCGCTGCCAGTAGCGGCTGGCGACCTCGTCGTAGTAGTCACGGCGCAGGGCGCTCGCGTCGGGAGAGTCGAAGCGTTCGGGGGTCACGGTCCACGTCATGGGCGCCATTGTGACCTGGGCATGACCGGGGAGCCCAACGGTTTCCAGTGCCGTGACCGGCAGCACGCACAGCCGCGCGCTCACGCCGGCGGCGGGATCGTGACCGGCGGCGGGGGCAGCGCAGGGCGCCGCCGGTGCGCCCGGCCGCCCAGCAGCACCGCCACGGCCGCGACCCCGCTGCCCGACGGCGCTCTGCGCAACGTCAAGTCGGCGCTGTGCCTGCACGCCGAGGGCGGCGCCACGGACAGCGCGCGTCTGCTGATCCGGACCTGTGGAACAGCCGCTGAACAGCAGGGGAGGCTCCCCGGGTAACCGGAGCCCGTACCGCCCCTGAGGGCCGAAGGGTGCCGGGACGAACCGCATCGTCCCGGCACCCCTTCGGCGTGGATCGCCGCGTCTTCCAGCATCCGCCTGTCCGGGGCGGCCCGCCACTCGAACGGCTCAGACCGGCCGGTCTCAGGGGCCGGGCGGTACCAGCGCCCAGGCGGCCAGCGACAGCGTGGCCATGGACACGACCGTGGACGCCACCACGGAGTTGCGGGCGAGGCTGGTGTCGAGGCCGTACTGGCGGGCGTAGATGAAGGCGTTCTGGGCGGTCGGGAGCGCGGAACAGAGGACCACGGCGAGCAACTGGTGGTCCGGCAGGTGTAGCAGCGGGCCGCCGACCAGGAAGGCGATCAGGGGCTGGACCAGCGTCTTCAGCACGACCGCCAGGCCCACTTCCGTACGCCCTGCGGGCACCGTCGTCGCGGTCGTTGCCGGATCCGGGCGGCCGTGCAGGGACAGGCCGAGGGTGATCAGGGCGGTGGGCACGGCGGCCGCGCCGAGCAGATCACAGGAGTGTTCGAGTGCGTGCGGCAGCCGCACCCCGAGCGCGGAGACGACGACGCCGAGCATCGAGGCCATGATGATCGGATTGCGTACGGGCATGGTCACCATCCGGCGCAGCGCGGCGCCCTTTCCGGAGCCCGCCCCTGTACCCGTGTCCAGCAGCGTCAGGATCACGGGGGAGACCAGCAGCACCTGGAAGAGGATGATCTGGGCGACGAACGACGCGTCACCGAGCACCTGGACCGCCACCGGGATACCCAGATTGGCGGAGTTGACGTAGCCGGACGCCATGCTGCTGATCGCCTGGTCGGCCGTCTTGCGGCCGAAGAAGCGCCGGGCGAGGACGAAGCCGAGGGCGGACACGAGCGCTGTGCCCGCCCCGAACGCCACCATCGAGGAGTTGGCGAAGGCGTCCAGTCGCGCACCGGAGACCATCGTGAACAGCGCCGCGGGCATGGCCACATGGAAGACGAACCGGCCGAGTACGGCTTCCGCCTGCTCGCCGAGCAGGCCACTGCGGCCGACCGCGTAGCCGGTCGCGGTGAGCATCCAGATCGGAGCGAAGGCGGAGAGCAGGGCATGCATGGACGCCATGATCCTCGGACAACTGTCCACTGCCTGTACCGGGGCGCGGCGGGCAGGAGGGGACAGGGCGCGGACGGGCGGCAGGGGCCGGGGCGTGGAAGGGGCGGCCCCCGCCGTCCGGGAATCCGCGAGCCGGTCAGCCGGCGGCGGTACTGACCTGGAGTTGCTTGATTCCGTTCAGCCAGGCGGAGCGCAGCCGCCGCGGGTCCTCGACCAGCCGCAAATCGGGCAGTACGTCCGCGATCGCGTTGAAGATCAGGTCGATCTCCATGACGGCGAGGGACTTGCCGAGACAGAAATGCGGTCCGCCGCCACCGAATCCGAGATGGGGGTTGGGGTTCCGGGAGATGTCGAAGCGTTCCGGGCTCTCGAAGACCTCGGGGTCGTTGTTGGCGGAGGAGTAGAACAGCCCGACCCGTTCGCCCTTCTTGATCTGCTGCCCGCCCAGTTCGAGGTCCTGGGTGGCGGTCCGCTGGAAGGAGACCACGGGGGTGGCCCAGCGCACGATCTCCTCGGCGGTGGTCTCCGGGCGCTCGCGCTTGTAGCGGTCCCACTCCTCGGGGTGGGTGAGGAAGGCGTGCATGCCGTGGCTGATGGCGTTCCGGGTGGTCTCGTTGCCGGCGACGGCGAGGAGGATCACGAAGAAACCGAACTCGTCCGAGGAGAGGTTGCCTTCGCCCTCCGCGGCGACCAGCTGGGAGACGATGTCCTTGGCGGGGCACTCCTTGCGTGCCGCTGCCAGGTTCATCGCGTACGAGACGATCTCCATGGCCGCCTCGGCGCCGACCTCTTCGGTGATCGCGTACTCGGGATCGTCGTACGCCGCCATCTTGTTGGACCAGTCGAAGATCTTGGACCGGTCCTCCTGCGGTACGCCGATGAGCTCGGCGATGGCTTGGAGCGGCAGTTCGACGGCGATATGGGTGACGAAGTCGAACGAACCGTCGTCGTCGGCGGAGGCGAGGGCCGACTCGACGATCGACCGGGCGCGGCTGCGCAGCGCCTGTTCCAGGGAACGGATGGCGCGGGGGGTGAAGCCGCGCTGGACGATCTGGCGGACCCGGGTGTGCTCGGGCGGGTCCATGTTCAGCATGATCAGCTTCTGGACGTCGATCTGATCGCGGCTGATCGTCTCGTTGAAGCGGATGACCGCGGTGTTGGTGTGGGAAGAGAACAGTTCAGGGTGTGTGGAGACGTACTTGACGTCCGCATGCCGGGTAACCACCCAGTAGCCCTCGTCGTCGAAACCGGAGACACCGGCCGGCTGGGTGCACCACCAGACCGGGGCGGTCTCCCTCATCCGGGCGAACTCCGGGTGCGGGATGCGGGCTTGGAGCAGGTCGGGATCGGTGAAGTCGAACCCTTCGGGCAGATGGGGGCAGGGCATCGGCAACTCCAGGTCGGTCCGAGGGGCGCCCGAACATTGTCTGACGACCCATCAGAAGTTGCCCGCAACGTAGTAACGAGTTCTACAACTGGCAAGAGCTGCGGCCTGATCTGTTGCGTGAGGGGGGCGCGTGCGGGCTTCGAAATGCGCCCATTGTGCGTGCACGGCTCTTGCGTACCGGGGGTAAGCCTCATAAGACTGCTTGCAGAACTAGAACGCGTACTAGTTCCTTCCGCGGGCGCCGGGACGCCCCCTGCGGAAGCGCGAGGAGAGGACGAGCTCATGGCCGCGGAACCCGTCATCGTCGAAGCCGTACGCACCCCCATCGGCAAGCGCGGAGGCGCGCTCGCCAATCTGCATCCCGCCTATCTGCTGGGCGAGACCTACCGAGAACTTCTCGGACGCACCGGCATCCCTGCGGACTGCGTGGAACAGATCGTCGGCGGTACGGTCACCCACGCCGGCGAACAGTCCATGAACCCGGCGCGCACCGCCTGGCTCACCGTGGGACTTCCGTACGAGACCGCCGCCACCACCGTGGACTGCCAGTGCGGCTCCTCGCAGCAGGCCTCCCACATGGTCGCCAACATGGTCGCGGCCGGAGTCATCGACATCGGCATCAGCTGTGGTGTCGAGGCGATGTCGCGCGTGCCGCTGGGCAGCGGATCCAAGCACGGCCCGGGGAAGCCCTGGCCGGACGAGTGGAACGTCGACCTGCCCAACCAGTTCGAGGCTGCCGAGCGCATCGCCCGCAAGAGGGGCCTCACGCGGGAGAACGTCGACTCGCTCGGGTTGATCTCGCAGGAACGGGCGGCCGTGGCCCGGGCCGAGGAGCGGTTCAAACGGGAGACGTACGCGGTCCAGGTGCCGACCACCGAGGAGGAGCAGGCGGCCGGTCAGGGCATGTGGCGCCTCGTCGACCGGGACGAGGGGCTGCGGGACACCACGATGGAGGGGCTCGCCCGGCTCAAGCCGGTCATGCCCACCGCGATCCACACCGCGGGCAACGCCTCGCAGATATCCGACGGCGCCTGCGCGATCATGTGGGCGTCCAAGCGGATGGCGCGGGCCCTTAAGCTCAAGCCGCGCGCCCGGATCGTCGCCCAGGCGCTCGTCGGTTCCGACCCGCACTTCCACCTCGACGGGCCGATCGACGCGACCCGCGCGGTGCTGGGCAAGGCCGGGATGTCGCTCAAGGACATCGACCTCGTCGAGATCAACGAGGCGTTCGCGTCGGTGGTGCTGAGCTGGGCCCAGGTCTTCGAGGGGGACCTCGACGGGCTCGCGAAGGTCAACGTCAACGGCGGCGCGATCGCGCTCGGCCACCCGGTGGGCGCCACCGGGGCCCGGCTCATCACCACGGCACTGCATGAACTGGAACGCCGCGACAAGGAGTTCGCGCTCATCACCATGTGTGCGGGCGGGGCACTGGCCACCGGCACGATCATCCAGCGGCTGTGAGGATTTCCCCCGGCCGGGGTGGTGGTGTTAGGTGCACCCCGGTCGGGGGGCCATGCCGCTGTCGGCGCCGCTCGCGGTTGCATAGCGTCACGGCCATGGAAAACAAGAACAGCAAGACGTGCGGCAACACCCCTTCTCCCAGGAAGGGTTGGTCTGGTGCCCGGCGGGGACTGGCGGTCGCCACGGTCGTGGCCATCGCCGCCCTCGGCGCCCCGTCCGCCGTGGCCCAGCAGGCCGGACCGGCGGACGGGGGCTCCCACATCACCCGCGCCACCGGACGGGGAACGCTCCTCGCCATCACGCCCGTCGCCGCCCTCGACCGCACCGACGTCAGTGCCTTCCTCGCCTCGGGAGGCATCGACACGGGCACCGTCCGCTACGGCGTACGCGCCTACCGCCTCACGTACCGCACCCTCACCCCGCAGGGCGAACCCACCACCGCCACCGGTCTGTTCGTCCTCCCCAGAGGGGGCGCCGACCGCCTCGATCTGGTCTCCGACACCCACGGCACGATGGTCCACCGCGACTACGCGCCCTCCGTCGGCGAGGACTTCGGCCGGTTCGCCCCGTACCTGCACGCCTCGGCCGGTCGCGCCGTCGCCGCGCCCGACTATCTCGGCCTCGGCAAGGGGCCGGGCCCGCACCCGTACATGGACACCGCGTCCTCCGTCACCGCCTCCCTCGACATGCTGCGTGCCTCCCGCACCGCGGCGCGGGAGCTGGGACGACCCCTCACGGGCGAGGTGTACGCCAGCGGCTTCTCCCAGGGCGGTCAGGTCGCGACGGCTCTGGCCAAGGCCCTCGCCGGCGGCGCGGACCGGCACTTCAGGCTGCGGGCACTGGCGCCGGTCTCGGGGCCGTACGACCTCCAGGGCGCGGAGACGCCCGCCATGTTCGACGGCCGGATCAACGACATCAGCGCGGTCTTCTACATGTCGTACTTCATCACCGCGCAGAACCGGCTGCACCCGCTCTACAAGGACCCGTCGGAGCTCTTCCGTGAGCCGTACGCGGACGTCGTCGAGAACCTCTTCGACACTCACCACTTCGAGGAGGACATCATCCCGGCGCTGCCCGGCACGCTGAAGGAACTCCTCACCGACAAGGCCTATCAGGACCTGCAGCATCCGACGGGAGTGCTGCGCGATGTGCTGAAGGCCCAGGACGGTCAGTGCGACTGGAAGCCCGAGGTGCCCGTGCGGCTCTACTCGTCAGCTGCGGACCGGGACGTGGCCATCGCCAACTCCCGCAACTGTGCAGCCGACTTCGCCGCGCACGGTGCGCGGGTGCCGGTGATCGACCAAGGGTCGACCGATCACAACGGGACCTTCATGAAGTCCGGCCCGCAGATCGTCCGCTGGTTCGACACGATCGGGGCAGCGGGGCCGCGTCACCGCTGATCGGGCCGGGCCGGACCTGGAGCCGGTGGAGGGCCGACGCGGCCGGCCGCTGCGAACCGAGACCTCGTACCGGACCCGGGCACGGGGAAGACCCCGACCGGAAACCCGGTGGGGGTGTTCCCGCGCTGCGGCCGGTGGACAGCCCTCAGGGGACCTCGAATGCGGCCTCGGCCTCGAAGGCCGCGCGCCGCGTGGCCCGGCGCAGTGCCTTCAGCAACGTCCCGCCGACGACTAGGGTCAGCGCCATGGTCAGCACGGCCCGTCCCAGGTCCCAGCCCAGCGAAGTGGCCAGGCAGTACGCGAGGAAGCGGACCAGGTTCTCGGGCAGCGGGTCACCGGGATGGAAGGAGATGCCCGAGCCGAGGCCTGGCACGATCGTCCAGCCGTACAGGTTCATCACCGTGCCGTACGCGAACGCCGCCACACCTCCGTAGGCCGCTAGCATCAGCAGCTCGGCCCGCCCGCGCAGCCGGTCCGGGCCCGGCAGCAGCCCGGCGCCCATGGTGAACCAGCCCATCGACAGCATCTGGAACGGCAGCCACGGGCCCACCCCGCCGGTGAGCAGCGCGGACGCGAACATCGTCACCGAGCCGAGCACGAACCCGAAGCCCGGGCCGAGCACCCGGCCGCTCAGCACCATCAGGAAGAACATCGGCTCCAGACCCGCCGTCCCCGCGCCGAGCGGGCGCAGCGCGGCGCCGACCGCGGCGAGCACACCCAGCATCGCCACCGCCTTCGCGTCCAGGCCGGAATCCGCGATCGTCGCGACGACCACCCCGACCAGCAGCGGAAGCAGCGCGGCGAACAGCCAGGGCGCGTCCTGGGAGTGCGCGAGGCCGGAGTCCGCGCCCGCCAGCAGCGGCCAGCCGATGGCGACGACACCGATCGCGCTGATCAGGAGGAGCGCGGCGATCGCACGCGGCCCGAGCCGCACCGCCCGCGCCTGCCGGTCGCCCGAGCGCCGGACCCTCGGTGTTTCGGCCGCTCGTACGGCCCGTTCCCGGTGCGTCATGCTTTCGCCCCCAGTGCCGCGCGTACCTGTGGCACGGTCAGCCACTCCTGCGGGGCGAGGATCTTCGCGGTCTGTGGTGCGAACGCCGGGGACGAGACCACGACCTGCCGGGTCGGCCCGTCCGCGACGATCTCCCCGTCGGCAATGATCACCACCCGGTGGGCCAGCTCGGCGGCGAGCTCCACATCGTGGGTGGCCAGGACGATCGCATGGCCCTCGGCCGCCAGACCGCGCAGCACGCCTATCAGGCGGGCCTTCGCCGCGTAGTCCAGGCCACGCGTCGGTTCGTCGAGCAGCAGCAGCGGGGGCCGCGCGGTCAGCACGATCGCCAGAGCCAGGGCGAGGCGCTGCCCCTCGGAGAGGTCGCGCGGGTGGGTGTCGTCCGGCACGTCCGGCAGCAGCTCGGAGACCAGGGCCCGGCAGCTGCCCGCCGCGGCGCCCGCGTCCGTGTCAGCCGTCGCGCACTCGGCGGCGACCGTGTCCGCGTAGAGCAGATCGCGCGGTTCCTGCGGTACGAGTCCGACCCGGCGCACCATGTCGCGCGGCGGCGTACGGTGCGGGGCCCGGCCGCCCACGTGGACGGTGCCGGCCGTGGGCTCGACCGTGCCGACGAGGGTGGCGAGCAGTGTGGACTTGCCCGCGCCGTTGCGGCCCATCAGGGCGACGGTCTCGCCGGGCGTGACGGAGAACGTCACCCGGCGCAGCGCCTCGACGCGACCGCGCCGCACCCCCAGACCCTCGGCCCGGACGGTTGCTTCCCCTGCGGGAACCGGAGCGGGCTCTGCATCGGGTGTGCGACGGCGGCCGAACAGCCCACGCCGTACCGGGGCGGCGGGCAGCGGTGCCGGGGCGGCGGGCGTCGCCGCCGGGACGGCCGACGGCGGCTCGGCCGACGCCAGCCGTTCCCGCAGCCCAGTCGCCCGGCGTCGCGCATCACGCACGGAGAGCGGCAGCGGTTCCCAGTCCGCCAGCCGTCCCAGCGCGACCACCGGCGGGTGGACCGGGGACACGGCCATGACGTCGGCGGGCGCACCGGTCACGGGTGCGGCGCCCGGCGACGGCAGGAGGACGACCTGGTCCGCGTACTGGACGACGCGTTCCAGCCGGTGCTCCGCCATCAGGACCGTCGTGCCCAGGTCGTGCACCAGCCGCTGGAGCACCGCGAGGACCTCCTCGGCCGCCGCCGGGTCCAGGGCGGACGTCGGCTCGTCCAGGACCAGCACCTTGGGGTGCGGGGTCAGCACCGAGCCGATCGCGACCCGCTGCTGCTGGCCGCCGGAGAGCGTGGCGATCGGCCGGTCGCGCAGTCCCGCGAGGCCCAGCAGGTCGAGGGTCTCCTCGACCCGCCGCCGCATGACGTCGGGGGCGAGCCCCAGCGACTCCATGCCGTACGCCAGCTCGTCCTCGACGGTGTCGGTGACGAAATGGGAGAGCGGGTCCTGGCCCACCGTGCCGACCAGATCGGCGAGTTCGCGCGGTTTGTGGATACGGGTGTCGCGGCCGTCGACCGTGACCCGGCCGCGCAGCGTGCCGCCCGTGAAGTGCGGCACGAGACCGGAGACGGTCCCCAGCAGCGTCGACTTGCCGACCCCCGACGGACCGACGAGCAGCACCAACTCGCCCTCTGGGACCGTCAGATCGACGCCGGACAGGGTGGGGTGCGCCGTGCCCTCGAACTGCACCGAGACCTGCTCGAACCGGATCATCACTGTCCCTTCTCGGAGTGCGCGACGGGAGCGTCGGCCGGACCACCCGCCGGTGGTGGCGCGGGCGCCACCACCGCGGGCAGCAACCCGATCAGCACCGCCGCCGCGGGCCACAGCGGGAACACTGGCGCGACCAGGGGGACGACCCCGGGGTGCAGCGCCTCCGGGTCGACGCTGCCCGCCAGGATCATCGCCGCCGCGACCACCGCACCCGACCCCGCCACCAGCCAGGCCCGCACACCCCACCGGTCGGGCCGGTAGCGGGTACGGACCGAGCGGGCGCCGCCGAGCCGCAGCCCGGCCGCAGCGGCGACGAGCCCGGCGAGCAGCAGCGGCAGCCCGTAGACCGCACCCTGCGAGGCCAGCAGGCCGTACGTACCGGCGCAGACCCCCAGCAGACCGCCGAGGGTGAGGACGTTCGTGGTGCGCCGGACGGCGGGTGGGACCTGCGCCGTACGCCCGTACCCGCGCGCGTCCATCGACGCCGCCACCGCCACCGACCGCTCCAGCGCACCCTCCAGCACCGGCAGTCCTATCTGCAGAACGGCCCGGATGCCCCCGGTCGGGCGGCCCCGCAGTCGGCGTGCGGTGCGCAGGCGCGCCACATCGGCGACCATGTTCGGCGCGAACGTCATCGCGACGACGACGGCGACTCCCGCCTCGTACAGCGCACCCGGCAGCGACTTCAGCAGCCGGGCCGGGTTGGCGAGCGAGTTCGCCGCGCCGATGCAGATCAGCAATGTGGCCAGCTTTGCCCCGTCGTACAGCGCGAAGAGCAGCTGCTCGGCGGTGACCCGGCCGCCGATCCTGACGCCCTGCGCCCAGTCCGGCAGCGGGACTTCGGGGAGGGTGAACACCACGTGCGTGCCGGGGATCGGCGAGCCGAGGAAGACGGAGAACAGCAGCCGAACGGCGACGACGAACAGCCCGATCTTGATGAACGCGCCGTACGAACGCGCCCAGGGCGCGTCCGTACGGCGCGCCGCCACGACATATCCGGCCACGCCCACCAGCAGTCCGAGCAGCAGCGGATTGCTGGTCCGGGACGCGGCGGTGGCCAGCCCGAGCGCCCACAGCCACCAGGCCCCGGCGGGCAGGGCATTGCTGCGGGTCGCGGTGGGCGCCCGCAGTGCATGGCTGAGCCGGGCCGCGCCGGGGGAGGCGGTCATCCGCGTCGGCGGCGGGCCTGCAGGACGGCGGCGATACCGAGCAGCAGGACGGCACCGAGCCCGACGAGCACCCCGGTGGACGGACCGCTGCGCCCGTTCCCGGGGTGGGTGGACGAGGGAGAGGCGGACGCCGTGTGCCCGCTGCCGGAGACCTGCTCGCCGCAGCCCGAGGCGGGGTAGCCGGTGATCGCGCAGAGCAGGGCGTCGCTGCTGTAGCGCAGCGGCTTGGCCACCGAGGCGAGCGCCTCGGCGGTGCTCGCCCCGGGGGCGACCTGCGCGCAGGCGGTGCGCAGCGCGGGCGGCGTCTCCCCGGCCGGGGCGTCCGCCGGTGTGCCGGGGTCGATGACGAGCGCGACGCGCTTGGTGCCGTCCTTGGCGGGGGTGTCCGCGCAGACCGTCGCGAAGTCGGGGGCGCGGCGCGGCTTCGCCGAGTCCTGGGAGTCCTCGCTCACGGAGAACCGGAAGCCCTGCACCGCCCCGTCGGCGGGCCGGACGAGCGAGGGGCCCTGGGTGGCATAGGCCCAGCCGGACCCCTGGCCCTCCCAGAACGACCAGTAGCGGTAGCCGGCCGCATGAGCGGTGCCCGCGCCGAGCACGGTCAGAGCGGCGCCGAGCACCAGCAGCAGCGCGACGGCCACCCGTCCGCCGAACGCATTCCCCGCACGATTCCCCGCTCGGTTCACGGCTGCTGGGGCTTCCGGCGGCTGCTGATCAGGAAGCCGATGCCCGCACCGGCGGCGAGGCCGATACCGACCAGCCACCACACCCCGAGACCGGCGTCGTCGCTGGTGCCGTCCTCGGCCGAGAAGTCGTCCGGGGTCGCACTGGGCGTGATGACGGCAGCGGGCGCGGGACCGCTCGCGTTCAGCTCCTGGACCAGGTCGACGCCGCCGAAGTCGTGGGCGTCGGCGCCGGTCGCGTGCGCGGCCAGGACCAGCTGGGCGTAGGCGGCGGGGCCGCCCTCCTCGGCCCAGCTCCTGGAGTTCTTCTGCAGCCAGCCGAGCGCACCGGCCGCCTTGTTCTTGTGGCCGGCGGAGGCCAGGGCGACGACGGCGTCCGCGGTGTTGCTGAAGTCGGGCTGCGGGGTGGTGTCGTCGGCGCCCGGCATCGGCGGCAGGTTCAGGTGGTTGCCGTTCTTCGCGAGGGCGCCCGCGAGGTAGAAGGCGCCGTTCTGGGCGGCCTGCTCCGGCTTGACGACGTCGCCCTTCCGGCAGGCCGGCGGCTTGCCTTCGACCACGGCGTTGTCTCCGGCGGCCAGCCCCTTGCCCATCGAGCCGAGCACGGCGGCCGCGGTGGCGTCCGCGTTCGCGGCGAGCTTCCCGGCCTTGTCGGGCTGGTACGCGAACGCGCCGCCGTCCGGGCCGCCGCACGGGATCGCGAGCGCGAGCAGCGCGTCGTACGGGGTTTTGCCGCCCGGATTCGTGATGTCGCCGATCCGCTGGCCCTGCCGGGCCAGCGCGCCGATCACGATCGAGGTGGAGTTGGCGTCGCTGGGGGAGCCCGGGTTGTAGCCCCAGCCGCCGTCCTCGTTCTGGATGGACTTCAGCCAGCGGACGCCGTTGTTGACGATGTCGCCGTGCCCGCCGACCTCCGCCAGCGCCTGCACCGCGGCGGCGGTCGCATTGGTGTCCAGCGTGGTCTTGGCGTCGCACGGCTTGGAGACATCGGCGCGGTACGAGGCGTAGGCGCCGTTCGCACACTGCTGGGCGATCAGCCAGTCCACCGACTTCGTGGCGGGCACGACCCCCTCGACGCGCTGGGCGAGGAATGCCAGCGACTGCCGCCAGACCCCGTCGTACGTCGGGTCCTTGGTGCCGTACAACCCGGAGGGCAGCGCGACGGACGGGGTGGGGGAGGGGGACGGCGCCGCGACCGCGGCCGGGGCAGCGGCCGCACTGAGCACGGTGGCGGTGGCGGCGAGCGCTGCTGCGCTGCGGCGTACGGTCATGGCGGGCTGAGCCTCTCCTGTGGGGAACCGGGCACAGGCACACTCAGGCACCAGGCTCCGGCCCCGTATTCCTCGACGGTGCCGGTCACCGGGGTTCCGGTGACGCGAGCCGGTCACGACCGCGGACAGGGCAGCCCGACTCACCGCTGTGTCGGCGGCTCACGGTTGCGTGGTCAGTGCCGGATTTGCACCGGCTTCCCCCTGAACGGGCATGATGACGACTCGCACACTCTACCGGGACGTAGCCTGCTCACCCCGGGCGGAGGGCTGCCTCACACAGCGACGTACGTCACCGGCCCGCTGCCCGGCACCGCCTCCGCGCGCCCCAGCTTCACCAGCCGGCGCACATGAGCCTCCGCCTCGGAGACGGCGATGTTCCGCGAGCCGTACGGGATCTGTTCCCAGGGCCGGTTCCACTCCATCCGCTCGGCCAGTTGCCACGGCGTCAACGGGGTGGCGAGCAGGGCGAGCAGTCCGGTCAGCCGCTCCTCGTGATGGTCGAGGAGTTCCCGTACGCGCCCCGCCGCGTCCGCGAACGCGTACTGGTGGGCGGGCAGCACCTCGGCGACCCCGAGTCGGCCGATGCGTTCCAGCGAGTCCAGGTAGTCGCCCAGGGGGTCGGTGACCGTCGCGTCGTCCGGGTCCTCGTACAGCCCGATGTGGGGGCTGATCCCGGGCAGCAGATGGTCGCCGGAGAAGAGCCGGCCGCGGCCGGGCAGATCGGCCGGATGGTCCTCCTCCAAGTGCAGGCAGACATGGCCGGGGGTGTGGCCCGGCGTCCAGATCGCCCGGAGCCGCCGGCCCGCGAGGTCGAGCAGTTCGCCGGGGACGATCTCGCGGTCCGGGAGGGCGGGGCGCAGTCCGGGGAGCGTGCGCGTCCGGCCGCTCGTGCGGGCGGCGCGCAGCGTGGCGAGGTGCTCCTCCGGTGCGCCGGCCGCGGCGAGCTTCGGCGCGAGGTAGGTCAGCCAGGTGCCGGGTTCGGACTCACGGGTGCGGCGCACGATCGCGGTGTCCGCGGCGTGCATCGCGATCCACGCCCCCGAGGCCTCGCGGACCTGTCCGGAGAGTCCATGGTGGTCGGGATGGTGGTGGGTGATGATCACGCCGTGGATGCCGGCGATGTCCACGCCGACGGCGGCGACTCCGGCGACCAGGGTGTCCCAGGCGTCGGGGTCGTCCCAGCCGGTGTCGACGAGGACCGGCCCGCGGTCGGTGTCGAGAGCATGCACCAGGGTGTGGCCGAGCGGGTTGTCCGGGATCGGCACCTTGATGGACCACACGCCGCCGCCGTGCTCGGTCACCTGTGTCATGGGGCTTCCCCTCTCCCGTCCCGGCCCGCGGCTGTGGTGCGCCATGCCCACTGTAACGAGAACTCGTTCCATTAGTAGCCCAGGACGACTATCGGCTTCGGATCAACGGGTCTGCGAGGGACCGCAGTTCCCCCGGCTGCCGCGGATCGAAGGGGAGGGCATGCTGTGAGCCCCGCCATGGAGCGATCGCCAGGGCGGAGCGCCGACGCCTCTCGGATCACGCCGGTCTCGTGGGGGATGTCCGATGCGTGGACTCCTGGAACTGGAACTGATATCAGTTCTGACACAGAGTCAGGTGTGAAGTCAGGTGCGGAGTCGGTACGTGCCGGGTCGCGGGAGGCAGCAGCCATGACCGAGCTTGTGGAACACGGAAAACTGTTCATCGGCGGGGAGTTGGTCGATCCGCTCGGCCAGGGCGTCATCGAGGTGATATCGCCCCACACCGAGCAGGTCATCGGCCGGGTGCCGCACGCCTGCGAAGCGGATGTGGACCGGGCCGTCACCGCTGCCCGCCGGGCCTTCGACGAAGGGCCCTGGCCGCGCGCGTCCCTGGACGAGCGGATCGAGGTGGTCACGCGGATCAAGGACGCGTTCGCCGTGCGGTACGAGGAGATCGCCCGCGTCATCAGCTCCGAGAACGGAACTCCGTACAGCTCCAGCGTGATGGTGCAGGCGCTCGCCGCGATGATGGTGTGGGACGCGGCGATCGCCGTCGCCCGCACCTTCCCGTACGAGGAGCGCCGCGACGGCGTTCTCGGGCCGCTGCTGGTGCGCCGGGAGCCGGTCGGGGTGGTCGCGGCCGTCGTGCCGTGGAACGTCCCGCAGTTCACCGCCGCCGCCAAGCTCGCGCCCGCCCTGCTGGCCGGCTGCTCCGCCGTGCTCAAGGTTTCGCCCGAATCCCCGCTGGACGCCTACATCCTGGCTGAGATCGCCGCCGAGGCGGGGCTGCCGGAGGGGGTGCTGTCGATCCTTCCGGCCGACCGTGAGGTCAGCGAGTACCTGGTCGGGCATCCCGGCGTCGACAAGGTGTCGTTCACCGGCTCGGTCGCGGCGGGCCGCCGGGTCATGGAGGTCGCCTCCCGGAACCTCACCCGTGTCACCCTGGAGCTCGGCGGCAAATCCGCCGCTGTCATCCTTCCCGACGCCGATCTGGACACGGCCGTCGCGGGCATCGTCCCGTTCGCCTGGATGATCAACGGCCAGGCGTGCGTCGCCCAGACCCGCATCCTCGTCCCGCGCTCCCGCTACGACGAGACCGCCGAGGCGTTCGCCGCCGCGGCGGGTGCGCTGAAGGTCGGTGACCCGCTCGACCCCGCCACCGAACTCGGCCCCCTGGTCGCGCAGCGCCAGCAGCAGCGCTCCCTCGACTACATCCGGATCGGTCAGGAGGAAGGTGCCAAGGTCCTTACGGGCGGCGGCCGTCCGGCCTCCCAGGAACGCGGCTGGTACGTCGAGCCGACCCTCTTCGGATCCGTCGACAATTCCATGCGCATCGCCCGCGAGGAGATCTTCGGACCGGTCATCTGCCTGCTGCCGTACGGCGACGAGGCGGAGGCGGTGAAGATCGCCAACGACTCCGAGTACGGGCTCAGTGGCAGCGTCTGGACCGCCGACACCGAGCGCGGCATCGACATCGCCCGCCGGGTGAGGACGGGCACGTACAGCGTGAACACCTTCAGTCTCGACATGCTCGGGCCGTTCGGCGGCTACAAGAACTCCGGCCTGGGGCGGGAGTTCGGACCCGAGGGGTACAGCGAGTACTTCGAGCACAAGATGATCCATCTGCCCGCCGGGTACCAACCCGCGCAGCCCGGCCCGCAGGAGGCGTGATGGGGGACCGCTGGCATGTGGAGGTCGACCGGAGCGTCTGCATCGGCTCCGGGATGTGTGTGAGCCACGCTCCGGACGGATTCCGGCTGGACTCCGCCCGTCAGTCCCACCCGGGCGATCCGGAGACCGACGCCGATGAGCGGGTGCTCGCAGCGGCGGAAGGATGTCCCGTCGAGGCGATCACGCTGACGCTGGCCGATTCGGGCGAGGTGGTCTTCCCGCCGGAGGACTAGGGCGTGTTTCGAAAGGAGCGTCGTCCGCCCGTAGGGCGTGCCGGACGCCGCCTGGCAGACGGGGCTTTCGAAACACGCCTGGTCCCCTTCCCGGCAAGCTCTGCCCCGTCGCGCCGCCCGGCACGCACGCTTGCCGCGTTGGCCACAAGCCCTGGTAGCTCCTTCCCCAAGCTCTCAGCTTCGTTCGAGCAGGGGAGGAGCTGACGGCGGAGCAGCGGGCGACGCTGGACGCGGCCCACTGAGTGCCCGTCGTCGGGCCCGGGCCCGACGACAGGCGCTGACGGCCTCCGCCCCTCGCCCCGCACCATGTACGCCGGCACCATGCCGACCCACGGCGGTGTGTGCACCGACCCCGTGTGACGTCGGCTTCCGCCTCCTTACGGTGACGACCATGGAGACTCCCCAGCGCCCGGAACCCGGGCCCGCCCCGCTCACCGTCCCCCCGCCCGCAGACCGGTTCCTCGCCGGGCGCACCGCCCTGGTGACCGGGGCGGCGAGCGGCATCGGACAGGCCTGCGCGCAGGCTCTCGCCGCCGCGGGCGCCCATGTGTACGTCGTGGACAAGGCAGCCGAAGCGGCGGAGGAACTGGCGAAACGGATCGGCGGAACGGCCTGGGTCGTCGATCTGTCCGTGCCCGAGGCGGTGGACTCCCTGCCGGACGACGCGGACCTGGTGGTCAACAACGCGGGGCTGCAGCATGTCGCCCCCGTACACGAATTCCCACCGGACCGCTTCGCCCTGATCCACCGCGTCATGGTGGAAGCACCGTTCCGCATCTTGCGCCGCACCCTGCCCGGCATGTACGAACGCGGCTGGGGGCGCGTCGTCAACATCTCGTCCGTCCACGGGCTGCGCGCCAGCCCGTACAAATCGGCATACGTATCGGCCAAGCACGCACTTGAGGGACTCAGCAAGGTGGTCGCCCTGGAAGCAGCACCGCACGGAGTGACCAGCAACTGCGTCAACCCCGGCTACGTACGCACGCCCCTGGTCGAGAACCAGATCGCTGCACAGGCCCGCACCCACGGCATCACGGAGGAGGAGGTGGTGGGCAAGGTGATGCTGGAACGCAGTGCCATCAAACGCCTCATCGAACCCGAGGACGTCGCCGGGGCGGTGCTATGGCTGTGCGGACCGGGTACCTCCCACATCACCGGCACCTCCCTCTCCATGGACGGCGGCTGGACCGCCAACTGACCCTCCCGGCTCCCCGCCCCTCCCGACGAACGATGGCCGCCCATGTCTGCACCCACCCCCTCCGCCGCGCCCCACCTGCGCCTCCTCCTCGACCTGCTGGCCGAGGACGCCCCCGCCGAGGCGCTGGGAGCCGTCTCCTCAAAGGCGCGGGCGGCCGGTGTGCCCGCGGGCGAACTCGCCGAGGTGGAGGCGGCGACCGCCACCGCCCTGCGGATCAGGAGCGCCCTGCGCCAGCACCGGCGTCGCGAGCTCCAGCTCACCGCGCTCTTCGACACCGCGGGCGATCTGGCGGCCTCCCGCGATCTGGACGACGTGCTGAAGGCGATCGTCCGGCGGGCCAGGATGCTGCTCGGCACGGACACGGCGTATCTCACGCTCCCCGACGAGGAGGCGGGGGACACCTATATGCGGGTGACCGACGGTTCGGTCTCGGTCCTCTTCCAGCGGCTGCGGCTCGAGCTGGGCGAAGGTCTCGGCGGCCTGGTCGCCCAGACCGCGAGCCCGTACGCCACCCCCGACTACCGCACCGACGACCGCTTCCGCCACACCCGCAACATCAACGCCGGGGTCCTCGACGAGGGGCTCGTCGCCATCCTGGGCGTGCCGCTGCTCCTCGGCTCCAGCCGCGGCGGTACGGGGAAGGTCATCGGCGTCCTCTTCGCCGCCGACCGCGCCCCCCGCGTCTTCAGCCCCGACGAGGTCGCCCTGCTCTGCTCGCTCGCCGCGCACGCCGCGATCGCGATCGACACCGCCCGCGCCCTCGCCGACACCCGGTCCGCCCTCGCCGAACTCGCTGAGGCGAACGCCGAGCTGGCGGAGGCGAACGCGGCGGTGCGCGCGCACTCGGCCGCCATGCAGCGGGCCGAGGAGGCGCACGACCGGCTGACCGACCTGGTGCTGCGCGGCGGTGACGTCAAGGACGTCGCGGCGGCCGTCGCCGGGCTGCTGGACTCCCCGCTGACCATCCACGACCCGGGCGGGCGCCCGCTGGCGGCCGTCCGGCCCGACGGCGCGGGTCTCGCGGCCGACTCCATGGACGCCGGATGGCTGGTCGAGACCGCCGAGGAGTCCCGCACCGGAGCGCGCGCCGTGCACCGCGACGGCCGGTGGATCTGCGCCGTACTGGCCGGGCAGGAACTCCTGGCCAGTCTGGTTCTGCACCAGCACGGCCGGCTCGACGACTCGGACCGGCGGCTCTTCGAACGCGCCGCCGTGGTCACCGGCCTCCTGCTGCTGTTGCGACGCACGGTCGCCGAGACCGAGAACCGGATACGCGGCGAGCTGATCAGCGATCTGCTGACCGACGCGGACCGCGACCCCGCCGGACTGGCCGAACGCGGCCGCCGCCTCGGCATCGACCTGGACCGCCCGCATCTGCTGCTCGTGGCCGAGGCGGGCGCCCGGGAGAAGCTCTGCGCCGCAGCCCTGCGTTATCTGTTCGGCGGGGAGATCCGCGGTGTCAGCGCCGAACACTCGGGCACCGTGGTGCTGTTGATCGGCTGCGGGGGAGACGGGGACCCCGCACCCGATGCGGGGGACGCGGCACGGGCGGCGGCCGCCCAGCTCGGCCAGCTCGTCCAGGCCCCCGTCACCGTGGCCGCCACCGGTCCGGCCCAGGGGCCGCGGCAGCTCGCCTCCGCGTACGCCGAAGCGGCACGCTGCCTGCGGGCCATGCGTGTCCTCGGCCGTACCGGAGAGGGCGCCTGTGTCGACGAACTCGGCTTCCTCGGCGTGGTGCTGGGCAACACGCAGGACGTCGACGGCTTCGTCACCGCGACGCTGGGCCCCCTGCTGCGGTACGACGCCCAGCGCGGCACCCACCTCGTACGCACGCTGAGCGCCTACTTCGGCGCCGGCGGCAGCCTCATCCGCGCCAAGGACGAACTCCACGTCCACGTCAACACGGTGGTGCAACGGCTGGACCGGATCCAGGTGCTGCTCGGCCGCGACTGGAACGAGCCGGACCGGGCGCTGGAGCTTCAGCTGGCGCTCCGGCTGAACCTGTTGGCGGGCGGCCAGGAGCGTTAGGGCGTGTTTCGAAAGTCCCGCCTGCCGGGCGGCGCCTGGCACGCACGCTCGCTGCGTTGTCGGGCTCGCCCCGGTACGCCCAGTATCGGGGCGACCCTCCGCCTTGCGATCGCACGCACCAGACGCCGCCCGGCCCGCCCCGCGGGCGGACGACGCCACTTTCGAAACACGCCCTAGCCGTCCGACCGGCCGGCACATGCGAGGCGGCCACCCCCCATGTGCCGGTCGGTCTTACGCTTCCTCCTCAACCGTCGTACGGGCCGGGTGTGTTCGAGAGTGCCACCAGTCGTGTGGCGATCTCCCGTCCACCGGCGTCCCCGGTGAGCACCGTGTAGTGGTTGACGTCCGGCACCGCCACCGGCTCCAGCGAGGTGCCGGAGAGGCCGGCGGCCGCCAGCCGCTGCTCGTCGTACAGTCCCTGCGGCTCGTCCATCAGACCGCGCGCCGCCCACAGCAGCGTCGCCGGCACCGGCAACTTCCGTACCGCCGACAGCACGTCGTCGTCGAAGAGACCGATGCCGTCGGTGCGCACCGCCTCGATCCGGCACGTCGAGTGCATCGCCGGTTCGTCGCCGGTCAGATCGCGCTGGATGTACGCGTCCACCTCCGGCGACCAGGCGTCCCCGGCGAACGCGGGATGCGCCTGCCAGAACTCCCGGTAGGCGGCCCGGTCGGGGAACGTCATCGACAGCCGGTCCATGGCCGGGCCGATCACGGCCGTCATCAGTTCGTCCGGGGAGAGATGGGTGGGGGCGGGGAAGCCGACCCCGCCGTCGACGAGCAGCAGCGGACCGAACCGCTCCGGATGCCGTACGGCAGCCAGTGCCGCCACGAACGCGCCCATCGAGTGACCGGCCAGCACCACCCGGTCCAGGCCGAGCGCCCCGGTCAGGGCCGCGACGTCATCGGCGTGTGTCGCGATCCCGTACGGTCCGGGCAGCCCCGAACTCGCGGCCCGGCCGCGCAGGTCCGGGGCGACCAGCGTGACCTGCCCGGCCAGCAGCCGCGCCACCGTGCCCCAGGAGAGCGCGTTGGCCGTGATGCCGTGCAGGGCGACGACCACCGGCGCACCGGGCTCCCGGGCCGGCCACCGCAGCGCGGCCAGCTCGCCCCCGGCCACCGGGACACGTATTTCCTCGTACGCGGTCATGAGCGACGGTCCTCCTTCTGGGCGGGTGCGCCCTCACTGGTCGCACGGAATGCGGAACGCATCCGGGTCGGTAGCCGTGCCAGCCCGCCCGGCAGGAGATGGACCACGGCCACGAACACCACACCGAGCAGGAACAGCGGCTGGGAGAGCGGCACCCGCAGCACCGCGGGAAGGTCGGCGACCGCTCCCGATCCGGCGAGATCGCCGAGTCGGTGGTCGGCCCACGTGTAGAGGATGCCACCGACCATCGGTCCCCAGCGGGTGCCCGAGCCGCCCAGCACCACCATCACCAGGAGCGACAGGGTGAAGTCCGAGGTCGTCGTCTGGGGTGTGGAGCCGCCGGTGAGCAGCAGATGGACGAGCCCGCCGAGCGCGGCCAGTGCACCGGCCAGGACGAACGCCGTCAGCTTGAACCCGTACGGCTTCAGCCCCAGCACCTCCACTCGGCGCTCGTTCTCCTTGATGCCCTCCCAGACCCGGCCTGTCGGGGAGCGGACCGCCCAGTGGACGACGGCCAGGGTGAGGACGAGATAGCCGAGCGCGACCCAGTACAGATTCGCCGTGTGCTCGATGCCCACGAGCCCGGACGGCAGCAGTTCGGCGGGCGCGGCCCGTCCCTCCTCACCACCGGTGAAGCCGCCGGGATTGCGGGAGACGAGGATCGAGCCCGCCTGGGCGAAGGCCAGCGTCACCATGGAGAAGCCGATGCCGGTGACCCGCAGGCTCACCGATCCCAGCACCAGTGCGAGCGCGATCCCGAAGCAGACGCCGACCAGCGCGGAGACGGCGAACGGCAGTCCGGCCTCCAGCATGATGGTGTTGGTGGCGTAGCTGCCCGCCGCGAAGTACAGGGCATGCCCGAAGGAGAGCAGCCCGGTCCGGCCGAGCAGCAGGTCGTAGCCGGTGGCCAGGGCGCCGAACAGCAGGCAGGTGGCGAGGAGTTGAAGGCTGCCCGGACTGCCCAGAGGGCCGTCGAGCAACCCCGGCAGCGGCAGCGCGCTGTACGGCGCGACGATCAGCAGCACCAGCACCACGGCCGGCCACCAGCGCAGCAGCCGCGCCGCGTTCGCACGCACCGGCGCGTCGGACGGTGCCGCCGGTGTTCCGCTCGTGCGGTCGGGTGTCCCGGTCATGGTGCTCACGCGAGCCTCCCGGTCAGTCCGCGCGGCCGTACGAGCAGCAGCGCGGCGAGCAGGACGACGACGGCCAGGTCGCCGAGGCCCGCTGCGGTGTAGTAGTTGGCGAACTGCTGGACCAGGCCGATCACGACGGACGCCGTGGCGGCGCCGGTCACCGAGCCCATGCCCCCGGTGACGACCACGACGAACGCGAAGATCAGCAGCGAGGTGCCCTGCCGGGGGTCGACCGAGCCGAAGTACAGCCCGCCGAGCGCCCCGCCGAGCGCGGCGGCGCAGCCGCCGATGGCGAAGACGAGAGTGAACGCCTTGCGGACGTCGATGCCGAGCGCGGTCACCATCGCCCGGTCCTCGACCCCCGCCCGCACGACCAGCCCGTGCCGGGTCCGCCCGAGGAAGAGCCGCAGCGCGATCAGGACCACGACCGCCGCCGCGATCAGCACCAGCCGGTTGACCGGGACTTCCGCGCCCAGCAGGGAGAACGTGCCGGACAGCGCCTCGGGCCCGGGGAAGGTCCGGGCGTCCGAGCCCCAGATGCCCGACAGCAGCGCCGGGACGGCGAGCCCCACCCCGACCGTGGCGAGCACCTGCTCGCGCGGCCGGGTGTAGAGCGGGCGGACGACGGTGAGTTCCAGCAGCACCGCGGCGGCGGTGCCCACCGCCGTACCGAACAGGACCGCGAGGACGAAGCCCGCACCGCCGGGGCCCGCGCCCGGCAGGTTGCCGGACGCCGCCCACCAGGTGCCGTACGCGCCGATGGAGAGCAGCGCCCCGTGCGCGAAGTTGAGCACGTCCATCAGACCGAAGATCAGCGAAAGCCCCGACGCGATCAGGAAGTAGAGCGCCCCCAGACCGAGTCCGGTCATGGTGAGCAGCACAAGGGTGGACATCAGGAATCTTCCTCCGCGTTCCGGGAAGGGACGGGGGCGGCCGGGCCGTGCCCCACGCCCAGCAGCCGGCGCGCCGCCTCCGCGTCGCCCAGCAGCTCACCGGCCGGTCCCTGATGGGCGGTCCGGCCGTCGGCGAGCACCGTGCAGTGCGCGGCGAGGCGCCGTACGACGGCGAGGTTCTGCTCCACGAGCAGCACTGGCACCGCCTCGGCGGCCCGCTCCAGCACCTCGGCGACCTCGGTGACCACCTTGGGCGCCAGACCCTTGGTGGGTTCATCCGCGATGATCAGCCGGTTTCCGTTGAGAAGGGTGCGCCCGATGGCGACCATCTGCTGCTGCCCGCCGGACAGTGTCCCGGCCAACTGGCGCTCTCGGCGCTTCAGTTCGGGGAACAGCTCGTGGATGAGGGGGTACGCGGGTGCACCCGCCCCGCGCCGCTCGGCCAGCCGCAGGTTCTCCGCCACGGTCAGTCCGGCGAAGACGCCGCGGTCCTCGGGGGCGTAACCGATGCCCCGCCGCACGAGCGTGTGGGTGGGCAGCGCCACGGTCTCCTCACCGTCGAGCCGGACGCTTCCGGTGCGCGGGACGAGGCCGAGGACGCCGCGTACGGTCGTGGTCTTCCCGGCACCGTTCCGGCCGAGGATCGCGGTCACCCCGTGGCGGGCGACATCGAGGTCCACGCCGTGCAGGATGTGCCGTCCGCCGATGAGAACCCGCAGGTCCCGTACGGCGAGCAGGGTTTCGGCGGTCACAGCCCCTCCCCGAGGTACGCCTGCTGCACGGTCGGGTCGGCGGTCACGGCCTCGGGGGTGTCCAGCGCCAGCAGCCGGCCGTGGTGCATCACGGCCAGCCGGTCGGCCAGCCCCAGCAGGACGTCCATGTGGTGCTCGACCATGAGCACGGTGCGGCCCTCGTCCTGGTGCAGGGTGCGGATCAGTTCGGTGAGTGCGGGGACCTCCTCCGCGCTCACCCCGGCCATCGGCTCGTCGAGCAGCATCAGCCGTGGTTCGCCCACGAGCAGCACCGCCAGCTCCAGTTTCCGCTTCTCGCCGTGCGACAGCTCGGACGCCAGCGCCCGTGCGCGGTGGCCGAGTCCGGTGCGCTCCAGTACGCCGCGTACCTCGTCGGTGTACGGGGAAGCACGCCGCCACACGCGGTACGAGCCGCCCCCGGCGGCCTGGGCGGCCAGCCGGACGTGGTCGGCCACGCTCATCCCCGGCCAGAGGCTGGACGTCTGGAACGTCCGGCCGATCCCGCGCCGGGCCCGGACGTGCGCGGGACGGCCGGTCAGGTCCGCACCGTCCAGCGCGAGGGTGCCCGACGTGGCTGTCGTCAGCCCGCTGATCAGATTGAACAGTGAGGTCTTGCCGGCCCCGTTGGGGCCGATGAAAGCAAGGAACTCGCCCTCGCGGACATCCAGAGTGATGTCCTCGACGATGGTCGCCCCACCGACGCCCCAGCCAAGGCCGGCCAGTTGAAGCACGGGGGCGGCGGAGTGCGCCGCGCTCCCGTGATCCGTCGTGGTGTCAGGTGCTGCCATCGGTCAGCCCGCCGAGGGCTTCGCGGGCGGCGCCACCTTGTCCATCGGCTCGGTGTTCACCAGCTCCGGCTTCGCGGTGGTGCCCTTTCCGGTCAGCTTCGCCACGAACATCGGCTGCAGCAGCGCGTGGTCCTCGGCCCGGATCTGCTCCTTGCCCTTCACCCCGTCGAAGCTCCAGCCCTCCAGGGCCTTCGCCATGGCGGCGGGATCGGTGGCGCTGCCCTCCTCCACGGCGTGCACGATCATCTGGGCCGCGGTGAAGCCGTCGGGGGTGAACAGATCAGGGGTGCCGCCCGCCTTGGTCACCGCGTCCAGCATGGCCTTCTCCACGGCGTTGCCGCCGCCCGCGCCGGGGAAGTAGTGCGCCAGGAACGAGACCTTGGAACCCGCCGCGCCGAAGACCGGGTACGAGGCGGTCCCGGCCAGCCCGGTGACCACCTTGGAGGCGCTCGGCACCCCCTGCTGGTCCAGGGCGGTCCACAGCGCGGGGGCGGTGGAACCGGCCCAGGCGACGAAGACCAGATCGGGACCGGCGGCCTTCACCTGCCGGGCGAACGGGGTCAGGTCCGTGGCGCTCGGCGGGGCCAGCACGGAACCCACCTTCGCGCCCTGGCCGCCGAGCACGGCCTTCACCGCGGCGACGTTGGCCTGGCCGAACGTGGAGTCCTGGGCCAGCACGGTGACCTTCTTGCCCTCGGCCCCGCCGAGCATCGCCCCGGCGGTGAGGATGTCCTGGTAGGACTGCCGGCCGGAGCGGAACGTGTAGTCGTTGATCCCGGTCACGGCGTCGGTGGCGGCGGGCCCGCTGACGTACAGCACTTTGTTCTGCGCGGCGAGCGGCGCCATCTGCAGGGCGACCCCGGAGTCCGTGGTCCCGGCCAGTACCTTGTAGCCCTTGCCGATCAGGTTCTTCGCCGCGGCGACCGCCTTGCCGGGGTCGCCCGCGTCGTCCTGCTCGGTGACCTCGATGCGGTGCCCGGCCACCTTGCCGGTGCCCTTCGTCGCGTAGTCCAGACCCGCCATGAAGCCGTCGCGGTACTGCTTCCCGTAGGCCGCGAGCAGCCCGGTCCGGGAGTAGACCAGCCCCACGTCGACGGTCTGGTTCTTCGCGCCCTTGCCGGACGCGGTGTCCGTCTCGCCCGCCTTGCCGGCGGCGGTGCAGCCGGTCAGCAGGACGCCGGCGGCAGCCAGCGTGGCGAGTGCGGAGAGGGATCTGCGGTGGTGGACGGTGCCTGTGGCTCTGCGACGCATGGTGACCGGCTCCTCGGCGGGTTCCTGTGATGTCGCCGAACCGTATGAACCCCGCGCCGCCGTCGACATGGTGCAGGGGCCCCCACCTGAGGCGGTGCACATGTGGGAGCCGCACATGGGCCGGAGCCGGAGGCAGGGGGGCGCGGCCCGCAGGACGCGCCCCGTCAACGCCCCGTCGGCGCCGGGGAAACCGCCTGGGCGGTGGGCGGTCAGTACCAGATCGCCTGGAGCGCGGCCACGGCGAACCCGAAGCCTGCGAACGCGGAGCCGATGATCCCCATCACCATTCCGGCGGTCGCCTGACCGCGGGCGCCGCCCTCGCCCCGGTCCGCCATGCGGCGGGCCGAGATACCCAGGCACAGGGCGATGATGGGCGCCACGATCGGAATGAGCAGCAGCCCGACGATGCCGAGCACCATCGATGCGGTCGCCTTGCCGGTGGGCAGCGGGGCGCCCGGGGGGTACCCGTAGCCGTAAGGGGCCTGGGCGCCGACGCCGTACCCCGGCGCCGTCCCGGGGTGGACACCCGGGTTCTGCCCGCCCGGCGTGCCGCCTGTTATACCTGACGCGTCAGCCATGTCTTCCTCTCCATCGGTGCTGGTCAGGTACATGCTAGGAGAGATTCGAGGGCACCCGGCACCGAGATGTGAGGGGTGTGGGGTGGACCGGTGACGCCCCAGGGTGCGTTCGCTCAGGGCTGTCCCGTCATCCCTGGTGGATCAGCGCGCGGCGTCAGGTGCGGTGCATCGCAAGGCGGAGGGACGTCCGCCTACTGGATGTATTCGGACGTTCCGACAACGCGGCGAGGCGCCGTAGCTGTCGTCGTGCGCCCGCCGGGGATTACGGGACAGCCCTTAGGGGGCGTCCCGTGGCGTCGTCACGTCGATCAGCCGGCAGACCGTCTCGATGTCTATCTTCACCTGCGCGATCGACGCCCGTCCCGACAGCCAGGTGATCAGCGCCGAGTGCCAGGTGTGCTCGATGACCCGGACCGCGGACAGCTGCTCCGGCGTCGGGTGCTGGAGCCCCATCGAGTCCAGGATGATGGCCGTCGTGATCCGCGAGACGGTGTCCACTTCGGGACTGACGCTGCGGTCCGCGAAGGTCAGCGCACGCACCATCGCATCCGCCAGATGCGGTTCGCGCTGCATCGCGCGGAACGCCCGCATCAGGGTGTCGGCGACGCGCGCCGCCGCGTCGTCCCCGGCCGGGGGGCGCTTGCGCAGCGTCCCGTGCATGTGCTGGAGCTGGTCCTGCATGGTGGCGACCAGGAGGTGGATCTTGGAGGGGAAGTACCGGTACAGCGTGCCCAGGGCGACCCCGGCGGCCTCCGCCACCTCACGCATCTGCACCGCCTCGAAACCGCCCTTGCTGGCGAGCTGGGCGCTGGCGTGCAGAATGCGACGACGGCGGGCCTCCTGCCGTTCCGTCAGGGGCGGCGATGCCGGCTTGGCTTCCGCTGTCATGTGTCCCCATCCATGGCTTCCGTCCACGACCGGGGAGGCGTCTGGGCCCCGGCGGCGCACAGCATGCCAGGGTGTCCGGTGGTGGCGCGAATCACCTGATCCGGCCGTTGCGTCGACGCTACCTGCCGGTAGATTCGTAGCTCATTGAACGATCCAGTCTGAAACTTGTTCTAGATTAGCGCGAGCGGTTACGCTCCGGCGAACACGCAGTGAGAAGGGGGCCGAGTGTGACCGCTGAGGCCATAGAAGCGGGCCCCCTCGCGGGCTGCCACGCGTCGGGCAGCGCCGACGGGCGACCCCTGCGCGTCGCACTTCTCACCTACAAGGGCAACCCGTTCTGCGGCGGTCAGGGTGTGTACGTACGCCACCTCGGCCGCGAGCTCGCCCGCCTCGGTCACAGCGTCGAGGTGATCGGCGCCCAGCCCTATCCCGTACTCGACGAGGGCGTGCCGCTCACCGAGTTGCCGAGCCTGGACCTCTACCGCCAGCCCGACCCGTTCCGTACCCCCGCTCGCGGCGAGTACCGGGACTGGATCGACGTCGCCGAGGTCGCCACCATGTGGACCGGCGGTTTTCCGGAACCGCTCACTTTCAGCCTCCGCGCCCGCCGTCATCTCGCCGCCCGCCGCGGCGAGTTCGACGTCATCCACGACAACCAGACACTCGGATACGGGCTGTTGGCAGACCTCGGCGCCCCGCTCGTCACCACCATCCACCACCCCATCACCGTCGACCGGCAGTTGGAGCTGGGCGCCGCCGGCAGCCGTCGCCGCCGCGCCTCCGTGCGCCGCTGGTACGCCTTCACCCGCATGCAGAAGCGGGTCGCGCGCCGGCTGCCGTCGGTCCTCACCGTCTCCGGCTCCTCCAAGCAGGAGATCGTCGACCACCTCGGAGTGCGGCAGGACCGGATCCACGTCGTGCACATCGGTGCGGACACCGACCTGTGGTCGCCCGACCCGAAGATCGCCGAGGTGCCGGGCCGGATCGTCACCACCTCCAGTGCCGACGTCCCGCTGAAGGGCCTCGTCCACCTCGTCGAGGCGCTCGCCGATCTCCGTACCGAGAACCCGCAGGCGCACCTCGTGGTCGTCGGCAAGCGGGCCGAGGACGGACCGGTCGCGCAGGCCATCGAGCGGTACGGACTCCAGGGCACCGTCGAGTTCGTCAAGGGCATCAGCGACGCCGAACTCGTCGACCTGGTGCGGAGCGCCGAGATCGCCTGTGTCCCCTCGTTGTACGAGGGGTTCTCGCTGCCCGCCGCCGAGGCCATGGCCACCGGCACCCCGCTCGTCGCCACCACCGGCGGTGCGATCCCCGAGGTGGCCGGCCCGGACGGGGAGACCTGCCTGGCCGTGCCGCCCGCCGACGCCGGGGCGCTGGCCGCCGCACTCGCCCGGCTGCTGGGCGACCCGGAACTGCGGGCCCGGCTCGGCGCCGCGGGCCGCGAACGGGTGCTGTCCCGGTTCACCTGGAAGCAGGCGGCCATCGGCACCGCGGAGCTCTACCGGCAGGCGATCGCCGCCCGCGCCACCACGCACTCCGGCAGCCGTCGGTGACCCCGACGCCCGTCCTCGCCGTCCCGGCTCCCTGACCCCTCCTCGACCCCCGACCGCGAAAGCAGGCATTCGTGCTGACCGTGGACTTCACCCGCTTCCCGCTCGCCGCGGGCGACCGAGTGCTCGATCTGGGCTGCGGCGCCGGACGCCACGCCTTCGAGTGCTACCGGCGCGGCGCCCAGGTGGTGGCTCTCGACCAGAACGGCGAGGAGATCCGCGAGGTCGCGAAGTGGTTCGCGGCGATGAAGGAGGCCGGTGAGGCCCCCGAGGGCGCAACCGCCACCGCGATGGAGGGCGACGCGCTCAACCTGCCGTTCCCCGACGAGTCCTTCGACGTCGTCATCATCTCCGAGGTGATGGAGCACATCCCCGACGACAAGGGCGTGCTCGCCGAGATGGTCCGGGTCCTCAAACCCGGCGGGCGGATCGCCATCACCGTGCCGCGGTACGGCCCCGAGAAGATCTGCTGGACGCTCTCCGACGCGTACCACGAGGTCGAGGGCGGCCACATCCGCATCTACAAGGCCGATGAACTCCTGGGCAAGATCCGCGGCGCCGGTCTCAAGCCGTACGGCACCCACCACGCCCACGCCCTGCACTCGCCGTACTGGTGGCTGAAGTGCGCGTTCGGAGTCGGCCGCGACGGCGAGGACGCGGCGCTCCCGGTCCGCGCCTACCACAAGCTGCTGGTCTGGGACATCATGAAGAAGCCGGCCGTCACCCGGGTCGCCGAGCAGCTGCTCAACCCGGTCGTCGGCAAGAGCTTCGTCGCCTACGCCACCAAGCCGCACCTGCCCAGGGCCGCCGCCGCGGACGACCTTTCGAAGGCCGAGGCGTGACCACTCCCGAGCAGACCGAACACCTCGTCCTGCCCGGAGTGCTCACCGCCGAGCAGGCCACCGAGACCGTCGCCGCGCTGCTCGCCGTGCAGTGCGAGGACGGCGCCCTGCCCTGGTTCCGCGGTCACCACCTCGACCCGTGGGACCACACGGAGGCCGCCATGGCCCTCGACGCCGCGGGTGAGCACGCCGCGGCGGAACGCGCCTACGACTGGCTGGCCCGGCACCAGAACGAGGACGGCTCCTGGTACGCCGCCTACCACGACGGCGACCCGGACCGGCCGACCGACCGGAGCCTGGAGTCCAACTTCTGCGCGTACGTGGCGGTCGGCGTCTGGCACCACTACCTCGCTACCGGCGACGACGCGTTCATCGACCGGATGTGGCCTACCGTCTACGCGGCCGTCGAATTCGTCCTGCGGCTCCAGCAGCCGGGCGGGCAGATCGGCTGGAAGCGCGAACCCGACGGCACCCCGGTCGACGACGCCCTGCTGACCGGCTGCTCCTCCATCCACCAGGCGCTGCGCTGTGCACTCGCCATCGCCGACCAGCGCGAAGAGCCGCAGCCCGACTGGGAGCTGGCCACCGGTGCGCTCGCACACGCGATCCGCAGCCACCCCGAGCGCTTCCTCGACAAGAGCCACTACTCGATGGACTGGTACTACCCGGTCCTCGGCGGAGCGCTCACCGGAACGGCCGCCAAAGAACGGATCGAGGAAGCCTGGGATCGCT
Source organism: Streptomyces sp. NPDC051020 (assembly GCF_040683105.1). Lineage (NCBI taxonomy): Bacteria > Bacillati > Actinomycetota > Actinomycetes > Kitasatosporales > Streptomycetaceae > Streptomyces > Streptomyces sp. NPDC051020. The sequence goes on from NZ_JBFBCG010000013.1 coordinate 60,381, forward strand.
TCGTCGTCCCCGGTCTCGGGGTGCGCTGTGTGCTGCCCAACCCCTGGGTGACGGGCGGCGAGAGCTGCGAACTCGCCCTGACACTCTGGGTGATGGGTGAGTCCGACCGGGCGCTGGAGATTCTCCAGTCCATCCAGCACCTGCGCGCCGAGGGCGGCATGTACTGGACCGGCTACGTCTTCGAGGGCAACCGGGCGTTCTGGCCGGAGGAGCACACCACCTGGACCGCCGGCTCGCTGCTGCTCGCGGTGGCCGCTCTGGGAGGCGACGAGGCGACGACCGCGGTCTTCAGCGGCGAACGGCTGCCGAAGGGGCTGGAGCCGGACTGCTGCGATGAGGCTTCGCGCACCTGATGGTCCGCGTGGACCACTGAGCGCGTCCTCACCGGCAGGTCGGTAGCGGCGGATGCGGCCCGCCACCGCATGCCGCTTTCCGCGGCCCGAAACCCGGACGGTGCCTCCTGAGTGGCGCGGCTCCCGGGCCGGGACGAGCCTGGCCGGGAGTGCCGAACCGCGTCACTCACCGCAGAACTCGCCGTGTGCCCGTCCAGGGAGGCCCGCTGTGCCCAGTTCCGTACCGCTCCGCCGTCTGTTCGTGGCCGTGCTGCTGTCCTGCACCGTGCTGGTGGGCGCCACCGCGTGCGGCAAGGGTTCCGGCAGCAGTGCGAGCTCCTCCCCGTCCCCGAGCGGCACGGCGTCGGCGGAGAAGCAGAAGCTCGCGAAGACGCGGTTCGTCGCCAACGCGGGGCTCGCGGCGGGTGCCACGTATCAGTGGATCGTGAAGCCGTACCGTGCGGGCACGTTCAAGAAGGGCGCCGACGGGCGAAAGTTCGCACTGGTCAAGGCGGGGCTCGCGGGCGGGTTCGCGTACAACCGGCTCAAGGCGGCGGCGGAGAACGCCAAGGGCGACCCGCTGCTGTCGAAGGCGGTCGCGCCGCTGACGGCGGGCATCGAGTCGCTCAAGGGGCTCGGGAACAAGCTCCGCACGGGCGAGGCTGGCGCGGGGGACATCGGGGCCTTCGAGAACGTCATCGGCGGTATCAAGGACGCAGGCAAGAGCGCGGGCGCCGAGGTGAAGGACAAGGTGCCGTCCACCTCCCAGCTCGGCGGATAACTGATGTGGGCTGAGCGACGGCCCTATGAGGGTGCCGCTATGACACTTCTGGCACATGACCGCTACTGCGACGAAATCGTCCGGCAGACCGATGAGTTGAGGGCGGCGCTCAAGGGCGCGGATCTCTCCGCGACGGTCCCGACCTGCCCCGACTGGACGCTGCGCGATCTCGCCGTGCATGTCGGAGGCGCCCATCGCTGGGCCGGCGAGATCGTCCGCACCCGGGCGACCGGGCAACTCGCGGACGAAGAGGTGCCGGAGTTCACGCCGGACGGCGACGACCCGGCCGTGCTGGACGCCTGGCTGGCCGACGGGGCGGCGAAGACGGCAGCCGTCCTGCGCGACGCAGGTCGCGACCAGCAGGCGTGGAGCTGGTCGTGGGACACGAGCGCCGGGTTCTGGGCGCGGCGCATGGCGCACGAGACGGTCGTCCACCGCGCCGACGCGGTGCTCGCCGTGCGGGCCGGCTACGAGGTGGCGCCCGAGCTGGCGGCCGACACGATGGACGAGTGGCTGGAGATCGTCGCTTTCGCCCAGGCCCAGGGCGACCCGGAGGCCGCGGAGCTCCGGGGGGCCGGCCGGTCCCTCCACTTCCATGCCACGGACGTGCCCGGGGCGGAGTGGCTGATCGAGTTCGGCGAGGACGGGTTCACCTGGCGGCGGGCGCACGAGAAGGCGACCGTCGCGGTGCGCGCGCCGCTGACGGACCTGATGCTGCTGGTCAACCGGCGACTGGACGTGGACAGCGGACGGGTCGAGGTGCTCGGGGACCGGGAGTTGCTCGACTTCTGGCTGGAGCGTGCGACGTTCCGCTGAGAGGCCGCGCACATGGGTGGGGCGGCGTCGCGTGCCGATGGGCGGCGCCCGGCGGCGTTGTCGTCGGTCGACGACTCCCCCATAGCCCGAAAGGCATGGGAGGGGCCCCTCCGCGTCGCCTCCCTCCTCCGCCTTGCCGGGCTTGCCCCTCGCCCCGCTCCTTCCTCCACCCCACCTACGTGCGCGGCCTCTGAGACCGGCGCTCAGGCGCTGTTGAGGTCTGCCAGTACGCGCAGGGTGTGGGGGTCCGGTGCTGTGACCAGCAGATCGGTCACCGGGCCCTTGCGCCACAACTCCAGCCGTTCCGCGATCCGTTCACGCGGTCCGACGAGCGAGATCTCATCGGCGAACGCGTCCGGAACAGCCAGCACCGCCTCCTCCTTGCGGCCTTGGAGGAACAGCTGCTGAATCCGCCGCGCCTCCTCCGCGAAGCCCATCCGTGCCATCAGGTCGGCGTGGAAGTTACGGGCGGCGTGTCCCATCCCGCCGATGTAGAAGCCGAGCATCGCCTTCACCGGCAGCAGGCCTTCCGTGACGTCGTCACAGACGTGGGCGCGGGCCATCGGCGCGATCATGAAGCCGTCGGGGAGCCCGGTCAGCGACGCCTCGTACACATCGGTCCGCAGCGGCGACCAGTACAGCGGCAGCCAGCCGTCCGCGATCCGGGTCGTCTGCGCGATGTTCTTCGGGCCTTCGGCACCCAGCAGTACGGGCATCCCGGCCCGCAGCGGATGGGTGATCGGCTTCAGCGGTTTGCCGAGCCCGGTCGCGTCCGGACCGGTGTACGGATGGGAGTGGAACCGCCCGTCCAGCTCAACAGGGGCCTCGCGCCTCATTACTTGCCGGATGACCTCGACGTACTCGCGGGTGGCGGTCAGCGGGCTCTTCGGGAACGGGCGCCCGTACCAGCCCTCCACCACCTGGGGCCCTGACAGCCCGAGCCCGAGCATCATGCGGCCGCCGGAGAGGTGGTCGAGGGTCAGTGCGTGCATGGCCGTCGCGGTCGGGGTGCGCGCCGCCATCTGCGCGATGCCGGTGCCCAGCCGGATGCGGGAGGTGTGCGCCGCGATCCAGGTCAGCGGGGTGAAGGCGTCGGAGCCCCAGGCCTCCGCCGTCCACACCGAGTCGTAGCCCAGCTGTTCCGCCTCGCGGGCGAGCTCCAGGTGCGCGGGGTTCGGGCCGCGGCCCCAGTAGCCGAGAGCGAGTCCGAGCCGCATACCGGTCCCTCCAGCCGTCTTGAAGTGACGCTACGTCAGATCACGGTGTACGGACGGAGAGTACGGCAGCGGCCCCCCGCCCGGAAGGGGCGAGGGGCCGCAGAGCGGAAGTGTTGTCAGCCGCGCTGGATACCCGTGGTGTCCTGCAGAACGCCACGACGGCCGTCCTGGGTCTGGGCGATGAGGCCCGGACCACGCTGCTCGACCGCGAGGTACCAGGTGCCCGGCGCCAGTTCGGCGATCGGGCTCGGTGAACCGTCCTCGCCGTACAGCGGACGGGCCACCGGCACGGCGAACCAGAACGGCGTGAAGTCGCCGGCCGGCGCGGCGCCGCCCTGCGGGGCCTGCTGCGCCTGGGTGGGATCGGGCTGACCGGGCTGCGGCTGGGCACCGTACGGCTGGGGCTGACCCGGCTGCGCCCCGTACGGCTGCTGCTGGGCACCCGGGTAGCCGTACCCCTGGCCGGGCTGCGGCTGGCCGCCGTACGGCGCCTGCACGGGCTGCGGGCGCGGGGCGCCCATCAGGGGTGCCTTCAGCGCGGGAACCAGCGGGGTGGCGACCGCGCCGCCGGCCAGCACGAGCGAGGCGATCAGACCGAGGACGAGACCGGCACCTGCGTCGACCTGACCGAGGTCGATGATCGTCCAGAAGATGTTCCACGCGGTGAAGACCGTGGCCGCGACACCGAACTGGCCGAGTTCCAGGCCGACGATCTTGCGGGGCTGGGGCTGCGAATGGGAGAGCACGATCAGTGCCGCACCGATCACCCCGACCAGGTAGACGCCGATCGCATTGCCCAGCGAATCCCAGGCGTTCGGCGCGGCGACGGTGAGGCCGTTGTAGGAGAAGAAATCGAGGAAAGAGGCGATGAACAGCACGACCGCTGCTCCGATCACCACGCCATCGCCTCTAGTGAGCGAGCGGATATCCACGTGAAGGTCCTTAGTCGGTCGTCTCGTCGGGCGGTCGTCGCTGCCGCCGGTGCGGCGGGCACGGAGCGAAGCCCGGGGGCGGCTCCGCATCGCACGGATGAATCTATCGTCTGCCCAGGCGGGTTGTGTCCTGGCCCGGACCTTGGACGGTCATCCCCCCGAATAACCCTGCATAACCACCGCACAACCGCCGCACAACTACACGTGCTTAGACCGACCGGCAATTGGGGGGCGGCGTCACGGGGCTGGGGCACGCACCTCGCGGCGTTGTCGTCAATCACCATGTTCCCCAAGCTCTCGGCTTCGCTCGAGCAGGGGAGGCCCCATCCGCCATGGCTCAATCCTCCGCCTTGCGACGCACGCACCCCAGCCCCGCTCCTTCACCCACCCCCCAATTGCCGGTCGGTCTTACCCGCGCAGGTAGGAACTGATGCCGTCCGCAATGCCCTGTGCGGCCTTCTGGCGCCAGCCCGCGCTGGTGAGCAGGGCGGCGTCCTTCGGGTCACGCATATTGCCGCACTCGATGAACACCTTGGGCACCGTGGACAAATTGAGTCCGCCCAGATCCTTGCGGGTGTCCAACCCCGTATTGCCGCCCACGTAATTGGAAGGTGAACTTCCGGTAGCGCGGACGAAGAGACCGGCGATCCGGGTGCCGAGATCGCGCGACGGTTCGACGATTTTCGAGGTGTCCGCCGCCCCGCCGCGCACGAGTGCGGGAAGAATCACATGGAAGCCGCGGTTGCCGACCGCGGAACCGTCCGCGTGCACCGACACGACCGCATCGGCCTTGGCGTTGTTGCCGATCCGGGCCCGCTCGTCGACACACGGCCCGTAGGGGCGGTCGTTGTCGTACGTAAGGACCACCTCGGCGCCCTGCGCCTGCAGGAGCGTCCGCAGCCGGTGCGAGACGTCGAGGGTGAACTCGGCCTCGGCGTAGCCCGAGTCGGTGGACGTACCGGTGGTGTCGCACTCCTTGTGCGCGGTGCCGATGTCCACCTGGCTGCCGATCTCGCGGGTGTGCTCGTGGTTGCGTGGGTTGTGCCCGGGGTCGATCACGACCGTCTTCCCCGACAGCGGCCCGGACACCGTGCGGCTCGTGGACTTCGACGGGGAGGGCGGTACCGAGGGCGTCCTCCTCGCCGGACTGCTCTTCGCGGGCGAGGACGACAGGGACGGCGCGGACGACGCGCCACCACTGCCCTCGCGCGGCTGCGCTGCCGCCCCACCACCACTGCCGCCGCCGCAGCCCGTGATCAGGCACACGCAGCCCAGCGCGGCAGCGGCGAGCAGGGCCCGGCGGCGCCGCGCGGGGTGAGGGGTGGGAGGAACGCTGGTGTCGTACGGCACGTGGCGATGCTATCCGGCGGCTCAGATCCCCGTTCCGGTTCGGCGCAGGACGCGCAGCGAGTCCGTGGCCGACACCTCGGTGAACGCCCCGGACTCCAGCGCCCGCAGATACACCCGGTACGGTGCCTGACCACCGTGCGCGGGATCGGAGAACACGTCGTGGATCACGAGCAGCCCGCCCTCGGCGACATGCGGCGCCCAGCCCTCGTAGTCACCGTTCGCATGCTCGTCGGTGTGCCCGCCGTCGATGAAGACGAAGCCGAGCTGCCCGCCCCAGACGGCCGCGACCTGCGGGGACCGCCCGACGAGCGCCACGACGTGGTCTTCGAGGCCCGCCGCGTGCAGCGTGCGGCGGAAGGTCGGCAGCGTGTCCATCCGGCCGACCTCCGGGTCCACGACGGTCGGGTCGTGGTACTCCCAGCCCGGCTGCTGCTCCTCGCTGCCCCGGTGATGGTCGACGGTGAGCGCGGTCACACCGGCCGCCCGGGCGACGTCGGCGAGCAGGATCGTGGACCGCCCGCAGTACGTCCCGACCTCCAGCAGCGGCAGACCGAGCGCGGCGGCGTCGGTGGCGGCCGCGTGGAGGGCGAGCCCCTCGACCACCGGCATGAAGCCCTTGGCCGCCTGGAAGGCAGCGAGAATCTCCGGCTCGGGCTCGGCGGCCACGGGGTTCCTCCTGGTCGTACGGGAATGAAACGGCGCCTCATCGTGCCGTACGGGCCGGTCGGCACTGTCGGCGGGGTGGCTTGTGCCGGCAGGGCCGACACCCGGTGCGGCCGCAGGAGCGGTGGGCCGCCGGCCCACCGCTCCAGGGGGTTTTCCGGCGCGTCAGCGGGTGAACGTCAGCGTCGTGGCCGGGGAGGCGTTGCCGTACGCGTCCACCGCCACGACCCGCGCCTCGTACGCGTGGCCCGCCACCGCGCCCGGGACCGGGATGTCCAGGGTGTTCGGGCGCGGCATGATGAAGAAGTCGGAGAGGACCTTGGACGAGACGGCCTTGGTGCCGGTCGTCGTGTCGGTGATGTCGACGTCGTAGTGGTGGACCATCTGGTCGTCCTGGGCCTGCGCGATCCGCACGGCCGTGGCGCCCTCGGGGCCGCGTACCGCCGTCAGTGGCTCGCCGGTGGTGAACTCCGGTGCCACCTTGTTCCGTTCGGCGGCGGTGTACCGGAAGTTGTCCTTGATCTGCTGGTTCGTCGAGCCCTTCAGACGTACCGTCCAGCCCGGACCGCTCAGCGTGCCCGCGCTGGCGTACGGCGGCTGCCAGCTCGCCGACCACTGTCCTCCGGTGTAGATGTCGTGCTGGTCCGCGGCCATGTTGATGCGTTCGATCTCCGTACGGTCCTTGTAGACCTCGACGAAGAGCGCCTGGGCGGTCGGTGACTCGAAGCGGTTGGCGAGGCCCGTCTCGGTGACCATCTGGTAGCCGTGGTCGATCTCGACGTACGACATCGAACCGTCGTTGACCGACGTGAAGTCGCGCTGGTGGATCGACCGGTCGTCGTTGATGTTGAGGTGCGAGTGGCCGCTGAAGAAGATCGCCTGCGGGAAGGCGCTCAGGTCCTCGGCCAGCCGCGGGTTGGACGCCTGCTGGCCGTCCATCGCCGTTCCGGTGGTGGGGCGGTGGCCCTGGACGAGGATCGGCCGGTTGGCGTTCGCCGGGTCAGCGGTGAGCTCGGCCAGGCGGGTCTTCAGCCAGGTGCGCTGCGCGGTGTCGTTGTTGTACGTCTCCGTGTTCACCGTGAAGAGGTGCACACCCTTGACGTCGGACTCGTAGTAGCCGCCGCCGGAGTCCGGGAACCACGCCTTCGGGTAGCCGGCGCGTATCGCGGCGAGGCTCGCGTCGTGGTTGCCGTTGGAGATCAGCAGCTGGGTGCTGTCCATGCCCTTGCGCTTGAGGTTCGCCTGGAAGATCTCCGAGACGATCCTGTGGTCCGGACCCTTGCCGTCGCCGTTGTCATTGATCATGTCGCCGTTGGACAGGATCGCGTCCGGGTTCGGGAAGATCGAACCGATGGTGTCGAAGAAGCTCTCGTACTTCTTGTCGTTGTGCGCGTGGTCCCCGACGTGGACGTCCGACATGACGACGAACGTGGCGAGCGGCTTCTCCTGCGTCTTGATCAGGTAGCCGTACGAGACGGGCGGGCTCGCCTGACTGCCGTGGAAGGCGACAGCCGTGACGTTGGTGTCTTCGGTGATCCGCAGTGGGCGGCCGGGGGAGTAGACGCTGCTTTCGCGGGTCGGGGTCGAGCCGTCCAGCGTGTAGCGGACGGTGGTTCCGCGCTCGGTGCTGAACTTCAGTGTCACCGCGTGCTCGTACCGCCCACCGGGCACACTCACACCGGGTGCCGCGGGCGGGTGAGAGGTGTCGGGCTCGGCGTGGGCAGCGGTCGGTGCGGCGAGCGCTGCGGACGCGGCAACGATCACAAGAGGGGTGATTCTCACGGGGGTTCCTTGTCTCTGGCGCGGTCACCATAACGAGTCGGTAACCGGTCTGAACCAAGGACGTTAGGTGGTCACGGGGAGGGGGAGGGGCGCCCCGGCTGACCGTTCTGTGAAGCGGTCGTGAACGTCCGGGTACGGCTCGCGCAGGGCTGCGCTCCATGCCGTACGCCCTCGCCGGAACAGGTCCGGCGGGGGCGTACGAGGGGTGGGCCCGGGTCGGGGCGGCCCCCGGCGGAGCTGCTGGATCGGCTCAGCAGCTCTGCCGGGGTCGGGTCATGACGCGGACCCCGAACCGCAGCCCCTCCAGCGGGACGCGCTCGTCCACGCCGTGGAAGAGCCGGCCGATCACCGGTTTTGCGGCGGCCTGTTCCATTGTCCTCTCCGGTTTCACTTGGCGAGTGGGGTGTCGGCTGACCTGCGGTTCGCAGGTTTCGGCTGGACGTCGAAGTCTCGGATCGTCCAGGTTTAGGTGGCGAAATCGCGGGACTTATCGATGAGTTGTGTTCCGGGTTCTGGTCCCGGGCGGGGAGTTGCGCAACCGACGGAATTCTCCGACCTGCTGGCTTTGTTCAGTGCCTGTTTCTGAACTGCCGTGCTGAGTAGCCTCGGGGGCCTAGGCTGGCGTGGTGTCCGACAGTGCCCGGCGGGCCGGAGAGCGGGTGTGTGGGGGCTGCGGTGAACGGCTGGGGCCGGAAGCGCGGCCCGATGCCGTGTACTGCTCGACGGCGTGTCGTGCCAGGCAGTGGCGCCGAGGCCGCCGGTTGCGCAAACGGGTGGCCGCGGAGTTGAGTGGTGCCGGCCGGGCCGAGTGTCCCGAGTGCGAGGCCCGTTGGATAGCGGGGGTGGATCGGCGGTCGAACGCCGTCTACTGCTTGCGGCGGTGCGTAGTGAGGGCTTGGCGGGCCCGGAAGGAAACGTTCGGCGAATCATTCACGGTCGTTCGTTGTGATCTTAGGATTTTCGGTCCAACTCTCGGGTCATGAAGCGGGCCGCGTCTTGTCACGGCCGAGGGGCTGTGCCCCGGCCCGCGGTGGGTGGTGAATGCCATGCCCGAAGAGATCAGGAACGCCGACATGGTCGGCAGCGTCAGCTCCAGCCGCTACGAGCAGATCGTGACCGAACTGCGCACGGTGGTGGAGAACCAGACCCGGGGCCAGTTCACGATCGGCGACTACGCGCTGGAGATCGAGCCGATGCGCGAGGCCGGCGGGCAGGAGCGGGGCGAGGAGCTGTTCACGGTCAAGGAGTCGATGTTTCCCTTGGCCGAGGACATCGGACTGTCGTACTCGACGGTGAAGGAGGCCAGGTGGACGGCCTCGCGCTGGCCGAAGGAACACCGGCAGAAGGCCGTGTCCTTCACCGTCCACAAGATCCTGGCGGGCCTCGGCGACGAGCGGGAACGGTTCGCCGCGATCCTGACCCCACCAGAGGGCAAGCCGCGGTGGACCGCGGACGAGGCCCGGCGCCGGGTCGGCCGACAGGTCGAGAACCCGATCACCCCGCAGGAGAAGGTCAGCGCGATCCACACCCTCGCAAGGGACGAGGAGGTCGCCGCCACCGTCACCGGCGACCTGCTGCGTCGTCCGACGGTGGTCGCCCAAGTCAGGCAGGAGGACAAGGTCCGGGCCGTCGAGGTACTCACCCGCGACGACCAGGTCGCCGCCTCACGCTCAAGACAGTCAGCCGGCCCAAGGGAGCCGTCGGCTTCGTCATCCTGCCCCGCCGCTGGGTCGTCGAACGGTCGCTCGCCTGGATCATGCACGCCCGCCGACACCCACGCGACTACGAACGGCTCATCCAGCACTCGGAATCATTGATCACCTGGGCCGCGATCACGCTCATGACCAGGCGAATCACCCGCCGAAGCTCCCGCAGGAGCGGTCAACCAGCATCCCGCGAAGCGCAACGGGACTGATCATTGCGGCGGTGGCGGTCACCACCGCCACCCAGCTGCCACCCCGCCTTCGAAAGCAGGCACTCAGAGCGGCAGACCGGCCTCGGCCGCCCGGCGGAAGATATCCCCACACGTGGGTAACCGTATCGGCGCGCGTTCGGCGAGGACGAGCAGTGCATGCCGCAGTTCCGTGCTCAGCTGGGTGAGTCGATGGCTGGACTGGCCACCCCTGTATATGTGCAGACGGAAGACGTTGACGGCGTGTCCGTCACGGTCGTCGGCGAAGGTTTTCGGAAGGCCGGCGAGCAGTTCGTAGTCGCGCTTGCCGGTCGCCGCGTCGGCCACGGCTTTGAGGGACAGATCATCTAATTCTGCGGCGGACAATGAAGTGTCGACTGCGACAGCATGGGTCGCCAGAGCCGCGAAGAGTTCGATCAGCCGCTCGCCAGCCGTCGTGTCGATGCCCCAGGCCTGCAGGTTCTCGTGGCGACGAGCCTGCCGCCATGGCTCCTGGTCTACCAACGGCAGCAGGACACGCCCCAGATGAGCGCAACGACGCCACAGCATGTCGTGGTCGGGGGGCACGGTCGATCCTCTCGACGGCGAGTGGAAGGCCTGGGGCCGAGGACCAATTCGACGACCACCAGGCCCTCCAATTTCTCACTACGTGCAGGGCACGTACAGAAGGTCGCTGTATACGGTGCCGCTGGCGTGGGAGCCGCTCGAGCTCACGAGGGTCCCGTACGTAGTGGTACGGAAGGCACGGCTCGGGTCACCGGCGTGGTTCACGCAGGTTGCCGCTGCGGTCGACGACCGCAGCGGTGGCGCGCACAGGGACTGACGTGCGGTCCCTGTCGTGTACCACTGGCTCGAAGTGTTGCTGTAGTACTCGAGGTCCACCTCGCTGGTACAGGCTACGGGTCCACCTGAGCACGTCCTGATGCCTCCGGTGCCCGTCATCCGGGAGCCGCTGTGGTTGGGCTTCGACGCGTAGAACTCGCAGCTCGTCGCTGCCTCAGAGGATTTGTCCTGCGTGGTCACCGTGAGCTCCGGCGGTCCCGGATTCGGTGGTGGGGCCGCCAGCGCCGTCTGTGTGCTGGCGGCGACCAGCGCCACGGAGACGGCGAACATACTTCCAATGGATCTTAATCGCACGAAAAAGTCTCCCTTTCGCTGTACGACCCAACTGCCCATAGTCGGGCGGACTTGAGTGCACCAGACCGTAGATGTGGAACATGGGGTACAGCAGTGGCGTACCAGCCAAAACCTCCCCTCCTGCCTCATGTGTCTGAGAAGAGTCATCTCCCGACAGGGACCTCATCAGGTTCAGAAACAGGCACTCACGGGTTTGAGCGGTTGCTCAGTGGTTTGGGAGGCACCCGGACTGCGCCGTGTTCGATGTTCACGAGAAACGACGGCACTCGGCCGCTGGCCGCAGCGCCGCTCGAACGCCGCAGCCCAGGGGGAGCGGACGCCCTCGAGCAGGTGCACTGGTCATGGCCGAGTGGCCTACTGGATGCTCCAGCGGTGCGGGTGGCTGGGTTCTTCGGGGCAGGCGAAGATGTTGAGTTCGCCCCAGCGGCCCACGGTGACCTCGGTCGGTGTGGCGGACCGGTGCATGGGAAGGTCCTGTTCTTCCAGCGGCTTCCAGCTAGCCGGTCGGGCGCAGACGGAGAGCGGCCATCAGGCGGCTTGCCTCTTGCGTTTGCCGGGCTGTGCAGGGGCGGTGAGCTTTTCCGAGAGCTCGGCGGCATGGTCGATGGGAACGGTTTCGAGGAGGTCCTGAGTGATGCACTCACTGCCGTCCTCCATGGCCAAGACGGCGGCTCCGCGAATCAGTTGAGACAGGGTGCCGATCGTGCCGCCTGTGCGGTGGTAGAGGTACGCGCTCAGACCGGCAAGTGTTCCGGAGCGGTGGTGGTGCAGCCGCAGTGTGGATTCCAGGGTTTCGACCAAGGCCTGCCAGTCATCGCGGTCTGCGCCGGGGGCGTAAGAGAACGGGGTGGCGGAGATGACGGTGAACCGTCCGGCGATCTGGCGTCCGCGGGTGCCTGCGAACAGCCCGCGGTCTTCGACGTCGATGCCTGCGTAAATGAACGTGGCGGGCAGCCGCTCGGCAAAGTACTTCAGCTGGTCGGAAGCTTCGGCGCCGGTGCGGGTGGCGAGGCTGAGGTTGTGGATTTCGTCGATCAGGACGAGGTCGACGTGCGTGTGTGCGGCGGTGGTGCAGACCGAGTTGACGACGTCGGTGATGTTGGCCCGGCTGGGGAAGTCCAGGCCGTAGAAGCGGGCGAATTCCATGGCGAGCATCTTCGGTGTGGCGGCCGGTGGGACCGTGGCGTAGAGGACGGGCAGTCGGCCGCGGTCGTTCGGGAAGCGTTTGCGGACGGCGAGTTCGTGCGTGCGCCCGAGTTGTGACAGGGCGGTGGTCTTTCCTGTGCCGGAGGCGCCACTGATGATGACGCCGCGACGGGCGGAGACCTGCCTGCGGTTGAGCTGGACGAGCAGCCGGGACGTGGCGATCGCCTTGCGGATCGTGGGAGTGTTCACCAGCGGCAGGTCGGCGTGGTATTCGCGCCGGAGTTCGTCTTCGAGTAACTGTTCGTGAGGGGTGAGTGCGGCCCGTTCTGCTGCGGTCTTCAGGACCGGTGGCGCCGGGGCGTGCTCGATGAATCGGCGCCATCCCTCGCGTGTCGTCAGCGGGCTGTCGGACGGGGCCTGTTGTGGTGTGGCGGGCCGTGTTCTGCGGCGCGGGCTCATAGCCACCTTTCGGCTTCTGCGTGGGCGTCGAAGACGCCGAACGGGCGAACCCATCGAGCGGAGGGCCGGCAACCCCGCCGTCCACGACGTGTAACTCGTGGACCATGCCGACCTAACGGCCATCCGATTCGCAAGGTTGCTGTGGAACTCGCCACATCCCTCGCAATGTTGACTTGGAATTCGCCAGGTTCACGTGGACAGGACACCATCCGCGTATCCACGTCCGGCGAACCGTACAGGGATCTGACCTTCCGTCAGATTGAAACGTGTTCTACTCTGTCGGCGTTCCAGTGGCCGCGACCGGCGAGGATCCGTACATGGGCATCGGAATCACCCAGGAACAGAGGGAGTTGGCGCAGGCCGTACGGGGGTGGCTGGCGCGCGCCGTGCCCCCGGACGAGATCCGCAAGCTCCTCGACGCGAGCGCCCCTTCCGCACCCGGCGTGCGCCCCGGCTACTGGGACGGTCTCGGCGAGCAGGGGCTGCTCGGCATCCATCTGCCCGAGGAGCACGGCGGAGCAGGCGGCACACTCCTCGACCTCGCCGTGGTTCTTGAGGAGGCGGGGCGGGCCGCGCTCCCGGGCCCGTACCTGGCGAACGCGCTCGCCTCGGCGGTGCTGGGCGACGCGGGCGGGAGCGAGCTGCTGGGCGCCCTCGCCGCCGGTACCCGCATCGGCGCCGTCGCCCTCGGCCCCGGCACCCTCACCGTCGTGGAGGGCGAGGACGGTCACCTTCTCGACGGCACGGCTCCACCCGTGCTCTCCGGTGCCGACGCCGACCTGCTCCTGCTCCCCGCCGAATCGGCCGCCGGCACCCGCTGGTTCGCCGTCGACACCGCCGCCGAGGGGCTCACCGTGCGCCCGCACCGCGGCGCCGACCCGACCCGCCCCACCGCCGAGGTCCGGGCCGACGGCGTAGTCGTACCCGCGAACCGTGCCGTACGGATCGATTCCGCGGCCGTCCGTGATCGCGCCGCCGTCCTCCTCGCCGCCGAAGCGTGCGGCACCGCCTCCCGGGCGCTGGACACCGCCGCCGCGCACGCCAGGGTCCGCGAACAGTTCGGTCGTCCCATCGGGCAGTTCCAGGGCATCAAGCATCTCTGCGCCGACATGCTCGTCCGCGTCGAACAGGCCCGCGCCCTGGTGTGGGACGCCGCCCGCGCGGCGGACGAAGCCCCGGAGGTACGGGGACTGGTCGCCGCCCTCGCCGCGGGCACCGCGCTCGACGCCGCGTACAGCTGCGCCAAGGACTGCATCCAGGTCCTCGGCGGCATCGGCTTCACCTGGGAGCACGACGCCCACCTCCATCTGCGCCGGGCGCTCGTGGCCCGGCAGTTGCTGGGGGCGGGGGACGCCCACCGGCTGCGGGCCCTTCGGCTGGCCGAGGGCGGAGCGCGCCGCGAACTCGCCCTCGAACTTCCGGCCGAGGCCGACCGCCATCGCGCCGAGGCGCGCGAGGCCGTCGCCGCCGCTCAGGGGCTCGACCCGAAGGCCGCCCGCCGCGTCCTCGCCCCGACCGGCCACGCCGCCCCGCATCTGCCCGCCCCCTACGGTCTGGACGCCGGACCCCTCCACCAGCTCGCCGTGCAGCAGGAGTTGAAGGAGCAGGGAGTGAGGGTGAGCGACCTGGGGATCGCCACCTGGGTGGTGCCGTCGCTCCTCGCGTACGGGACACCGGACCAGCAGGATCGCTACCTCATGCCCACCCTGCGCGGCGAACTCCTCTGGTGCCAGTTGTTCTCCGAGCCCGGCGCCGGCTCCGACCTCGCCTCGCTGCGCACGAAGGCCGAGCGGACCGCCGAGGGCTGGCGGATCAACGGCCAGAAGGTCTGGACGAGCGCCGCCCAGTGGGCCGATCACGGCATCCTGCTCGCCAGGACCGACCCGGACGCCCCCAAGCACCAGGGGCTCAGCTACTTCCTCGTCGACATGAAGAACACCGAAGGCATCGACATCCGCCCGCTGAAGGAGATCACCGGCGACTCCCTCTTCAACGAGGTGTACTTCGACGACGTCCTGCTGCCCGCCGACGCCGTCGTCGGCGATGTGGGCGACGGCTGGCGGGTCGCCCGCAACACCCTCGGCAACGAACGCGTCCACATGGCCGACCAGATGACCTTCGACACCGGACTGGAAGCGCTCATCGCCCGCTCCGGCGAGCTCGACGGCACCTACCGGGCGCGGATCGGCGCCCTCGCCGCCGAGGCGCACGCGCTCGCCTGCATCGGACTGCGGACCACTCTGCAGCAGGTGTCCGGACTGGAGCCGGGCGCCGGAGCCTCGGTACGCAAGCTCGTCCAGACCACCCACCAGCAGAAGGTCGCCGAACTCGCCCTGGAACTGCTCGGACCGGTGGGCGCGACCGCGGAAGGTCCCGGGGAGCGCGCTCTGCACGGATTTCTGATGTCCCGCTGCCTGACCATCGCGGGCGGCACCACCCAGGTTCAGCTCAATGTCGTCGCCGAGCGCATTCTCGGCCTCCCGCGTGACTGAAGGGACGTGACCTCTCCATGAAGGCGTACATCGTCGGTGTCGGGATGACGAAGTTCGAGAAGCCGGAGACACGCGACTGGCAGTACTGGGACATGGCGAAGGAGGCGGGGAACGCCGCGCTCGCCGACGCCTCGGTCGCCTACGAGGAGGTGCAGCAGGTTCCCGTCGGCTACTGCTTCCAGGCCTCCACGGCCGGCCAGCGCGCCGCGTACGAGCTCGGACTGACCGGCGTACCCGTCTACAACGTCAACAACAACTGCGCCACCGGCTCCACCGCGCTGATGCTGGCCCGGCAGTTCGTCGAGGGCGGCATCAGCGACTGCGTCCTCGCGCTCGGCTTCGAGAAGATGACGCGCGGGTCGCTGGGGAGCGGGTCCGACGGCGGAGCGGACTTCAGGACCTCGCCCGTCGCCCGGCACTACGGGATCATGGCCGCCGCCCACGGCTTCGAGATGTCCCCGCCCACCGCCCAGATCTTCGGCAACGCGGCCCGCGAACACATGGAGCGGTACGGGACGACCGAGGCGCAGCTCGCGGCGGTCGGCGCCAAGAACCACCGGCACTCGGTGAACAACCCGTACGCCCAGTTCCAGGACGCGTACACGGTCGACGAGATCCTCGCCGCCAGGACCATCCACCGTCCGCTGACCAAGCTCCAGTGCTCGCCCACCTCCGACGGGGCGGCCGCAGCCGTCGTCGTGTCGGAACGATTCGTCGGGAGCCACGGGCTGGAGGACCGGGCCGTCGAGATCGCCGCCCAGGCCATGACGACCGACACCGGAGAGTCGTTCGCCACCGGCACCTGCATCGACGCCGTCGGACTGCCCATGTCCCGCGCCGCCGCCCGGCAGGTGTACGACACCTCGGGGCTCTCGGCCGCGGACCTCGACGTCATCGAGCTGCACGACTGCTTCTCCATCAACGAACTCCTCACCTACGAGGCGCTCGGCCTGTGCGGGGAGGGCGAGTCCGGCAAGCTCGTCGAGTCCGGGGCCACCACCTACGGCGGCCGCTGGGTGGTCAACCCGTCCGGTGGCCTGATCTCCAAGGGCCACCCGCTCGGCGCCACCGGCATCGCCCAGGCCGCCGAACTCACCTGGCAGCTGCGTGGCGAGGCGGGCCTCCGGCAGGTGCCCGGGGCCCGGGTCGGACTCGCCCACAACATCGGGCTCGGCGGCGCGGCGGTCGTCACGCTCCTGCGCCGACAGGAGTAGCCGGGTGTCCGGCCATATACCGATGTACGGGGCGCAGGGCGCCTGAGAGTATGACCCTCATGGTTGACGTCACGACGCCCACGCCCCTGCAGATCCGGCAGAATTCCCGCACCTGGGCGGTGGTGCTCGCCGCCTGCACCGGCCAGTTCCTCGTCATCCTCGATGTGTCCGTCGTCAATGTGGCACTGCCGTCCATGCGGTCCGACCTGGGGCTGAGTGCCAGTCAGTTGCAGTGGGTCCTCAACGCCTACGCGATCGCGTTCGCCGGGTTCATGCTCCTCGGCGGGCGCGCCGCCGACATATACGGCCGCAAGCGGATGTTCCTGGTCGGGCTCGGCCTGTTCACCGCCGCCTCGCTCGCCGGCGGGTTCGCCCAGGAGGGCTGGCAGCTGCTCGCCGCCCGCGCCGCGCAGGGGCTCGGTGCCGCCGTGCTGTCTCCCGCGACCCTCACGCTTCTCACCGCGGCGGTTCCCGAGGGCCCGGCCAGGACCAGGGCGATCGGTACGTGGATGGCCGTCGGCGCCGGAGGCGGCGCGGCCGGCGGGCTGGTCGGCGGGGTGCTCACCGACCTCCTCTCCTGGCGCTGGGTCCTGCTGATCAATGTGCCGTTCGGCGTGCTCGTCCTGATCGGCGCCACGGTCTGGCTCGCCGAGAGCCGGGCGGGCGGGCGGCACCGTATCGACCTGCTGGGCGCGGTGCTCGTCACGGTGGGGCTGGCCATGGTCTCGTACGGCATCGTGCAGACCGAGCAGGAGGGCTGGACGGCCGCGGCCACCCTGGTGCCACTGCTCGGCGGGGTGGCGCTGCTGGCCCTCTTCGTCCTGGTGGAGGCGCGGACGGCGGTGCCGCTGATGCCGCTCCGGGTGCTGGGCACACGGGCGGTGGCGGCGGCGAACGTGGCGATGATCGTGATGGGGTCCGCGACGTTCTCGATGTGGTACTTCATGACCGTGTACGCGCAGTCGGTGCTGGACTACACGCCGATGCAGGCCGGATTGGCCCTGCTGCCCACCTCGTTGGCGGTCGTGCTCGGCTCGACGTTCGCGCCGCGGATCATGGCACGGGTCGGCGCGAAGAACCTCGTCCTGATCGGTCTGGCGATCACCGCCACAGGTTTCGGCTGGCAGTCCACGATGGGCGCGGACGGCTCGTATCTCACGTCGATCTGCGGGCCCGGCATCCTGATGATGGCCGGTGCGGGGTTCGCGTCCACCCCGCTCGCCTCCCTCGCCACCTCGGGCGCGGCGCCCGGGGACGCCGGTCTGGTCTCCGGGCTGGTCAACACCTCGCGCACGATGGGCGGTGCTCTGGGTCTCGCCGTGCTCTCCACGGTCGCGGCGGCACGGACCGGGGGCGGCACCGGGGCGGAGGAGCTGACCGCGGGGTTCGCGCTGGCGTTCCGGACAGCCGGCACGGTCCTGCTGGGCGGACTGCTGCTGATGGCCCTGTGGCTGCCGCGCCACCGCTCGTCGCGCTCCGCAATGCATGGTCCGTCGGCCACGCCGAGCCCGTCGACTCCGTCCCGCGCGTCGAGCCCGTCGGGCATGTCGAGCCCGTCCGGCGATTGAGACCGGCCGGGGCGCCGGCCACGCCCGGTGCCCCTCCTGCGAGCACCGCCTACAGCCAGCCCTGCTGCCGCGCCGCCCGCACCGCCTCCATGCGGTTCCGCGTCCCTGTCTTCCCGATCGCCGACGACAGGTAGTTACGTACCGTCGACTCGGACAGATGCAGCTTCGCCGCGATGTCGGAGACCGTCGCCCCGTCCACCGACGCGTTCAGCACGTCCCGTTCCCGCGCCGTGAGCGGGTTGGGGCCCGCACTCAGGGCGGCCGCGGCGAGGGCGGGGTCGATGACGGTCTCGCCGGTCAGCACCCGGCGGATCGCCGCCGCGAGCTCCTCGACCGGGCCGTCCTTGACCAGGAACCCCGCCGCGCCCGCCTCCATCGCGCGGCGCAGATAGCCGGGCCGCCCGAAGGTGGTGAGGATCAGCACCCGGCAGTCCGGCACCTCCTCGCGCAGGTCGGCGGCGGCGTCCAGTCCGCTGCGGCCCGGGAGTTCGATGTCGAGGAGTGCCACATCGGGTCGGGACAGCAGCGCGGCGTCCACGATCTCGTCCCCGGCGCCGACCTGGGCCACGACCTCGATGTCCGGTTCGAGCCCGAGCAGCAGGGCGAGCGCGCCGCGCATCATGCCCTGGTCCTCGGCGAGCAGAACCCTGACGGACGTGTGCGGCCGCTGATCTCGGGGCATCTCGTTCACCGGCCCAGCGTAGGGGGTGAGGCGGGACTTCCGGCGGCGTCCACTGTGTCCACCGGCAGCTCCGCGCCGACCACGAACCCGCCGCCCGGCCCGGGGCCCGCGGTGAGCGAGCCTCCCGCCGCGGCGATTCGTTCGGTGAGGCCCTTCAGGCCGGTGCCGCCGATGCCGGGCGCGGGCGGCGGGCCCGCCGGTCCGCGGCCGTCGTCGGTGACGGTCAGCCGGACGCGTTCGGCCGTGCCCTCGACGAGGAACGAACAGGTGGTCGCGGCGCTGTGGCGTACGACGTTGGTCACCGTCTCCCGCACCACCCAGCCCAGCAGCACCTCCGCCTGTGGGGTGAGCGGCGGTCCCGAGCGGCGGACCACCGATTCGATCCCGGCGGCGGTCAACGCGGACCTGGCCCGGTCGAGTTCGGTGGCCAGGCTCCCTTCGCGGTAGCCGGTGACCGCTTCCCGGATCTCGGTGAGGGCCTGCCGGCCGACGGACTCGATGTCGGCGACCTGGGCCAGCGCCGCGTCCATGTCGCGTGGCGCGAGCCGGCGCGCGGCCTCCGACTTGACGACGATCACCGAGATCGTGTGTCCCAGCAGATCATGCAGATCGCGGGAGAAGCGGAGCCGTTCCTTCTCCACGGCGGTGCGGGCCAGTTCCTGCCGGGTGGCCCGCAGTTCCATCACGGTCTCCGACAGGGTGAGGAGCGCGGCGGTCACCGCACCCGAGATGAAGGTGCCGTATCCGATGGTCCACGGGTCCGAGGCGTTGTCCCCGCGCCAGACGGCGACGAAACTGGCAACGGCTGCGAGGCCCAACAGGCCGAGCATCAGCTGGCGGTGGCGCAGGATGACGCCGCAGGCCAGCGAGAGCAGGGGGAAGAACAGCAGCCAGGTGCCGCCGTAGCCGATCGCCAGCCCGAACGTGACGAGGGCCATCACGGCGAGCAGCACGTACGACACGGGGCTCTCGCGCCTCTTCTTGTCGAACCCCCGGAACACCACGTTGATGTAAAGGGAGTTGAAGACAAGAAGCCCGAGACCGCCGATCCAGGGGTTCGAGGCCCGCCCCTGGAAGAGGTTGGAGAAGCCGCCGAGTCCCATCAGCAGCCAGGGCAGCAGCGAGTACGGTCCGGGCGGGCCGGGGCGCCCCTCCTCGCGGTGCCGCCTGCGGCGTTCCCGCCACGTTCCTGATCTGTTCCGGGACATGATCGCTCCTGTCACACGGTCCTCGCGGACCGACGGTACGAGACGACGGCGTACGCACCGAACAGCAGGAGCCATCCGCCGAGCACGGTGATCGTCCCCAGGGAGGGTGCGTGGCCGCCGGTGGTCGCCCAGCCCAGGTCGGCGAACCGGTGGGCGGGCGTGAACCTGCCGATGGAACGCAGCCATTCGGGAAGCAGGTCCAGCGGGAACCACAGCCCGCCGACGATCGCGAGGCCCATCAGACAGGCCACGTTGACGACCCCGGTGCCCTGCGGGGTGAGCCGGTAGCCGTTGCCGAGGCCGAGCAGGGTGAACGGCAGCGCGCCGATCCACAGCAGCAGTGCCAGTGCGATCCACTGCCAGGCGTCCAGCCGCACGCCGTTGAGCAGTCCGCCGGCCAGCAGCACCGTCACGATCGTCGGCAGGACGGTCACCGAACCGCTGATCGCCCGGCCCACGACCGCCCGGGAAGGGGCGAGCGGGGTGACCCGCAGCTGTTGAAGCCAGCCGAGCTCCTTGTCGGAAGCGACCCCCGTACCGATCGACATGGCGGAGCCCAGCGCACCGTACGCGGCCATGCCGACCATCGAGGCCGTCTTCCAGCCGTCGACGCCCTCACCCCCGCCGATGTTGGTGAAGAGCAGATACATCACCACCGGCATCCCGGTCCCGAAGATCAGGAAGAAGCCGTCACGCAGGGTCCTGCGCACT
Organism: Streptomyces sp. NPDC051020; assembly: GCF_040683105.1. NCBI lineage: Bacteria > Bacillati > Actinomycetota > Actinomycetes > Kitasatosporales > Streptomycetaceae > Streptomyces > Streptomyces sp. NPDC051020. The sequence continues at coordinate 80,783 of NZ_JBFBCG010000013.1, forward strand.
TCGAGCACGACGTATCGGAACATCACAGGGTCTCCCTCTCGGAATCGGTTGCGGGTGCTGCTGCGGTCGGTGCGGTGAGGGCGAGGAACGCGTCCTCCAGCGTGGCCCGGGAGACCTGGAGTCCACGGATCGCGCCGAGGCGGGCCAACTCCATGACGGTGGCGTCCGAATCGTCGGTGCGTAGCAGCGCCCGGTCCCCGGACACCTCCACGGTGACGACGCCGGGCAGCAGCTCCAGGCCCGCGGTCGGCCGGCCCGCCAGGTCGAAGGAGACGAGACTGCTGCCGGCCGATCCCCTGATCGTGTCGGCGCTCCCGTCCGCGACGATCCGGCCCCGGTCGATGACGACGATCCGGTCGGCGTTCTCGTCGGCCTCCTCCAGGTAGTGCGTGGAGAAGAGGACCGTGTTGCCGCGCCGGGCGTAGGCGCGCATGGAGTCCCAGAACGCCCGCCGGGCCTCGACGTCCAGGGCGGCGGTCGGCTCGTCCAGGACGATCAGCTCCGGGTTGCCGGCGAGTGCGACGGCGAACCGGACGCGCTGGATCTGCCCGCCGGAGAGCTTGTCGATGCGCCGGTCGGCGTACGCGGAGACACCCGCCAGGGCCAGCGATTCGGGGACCGGCATCGGGCTGGGGTAGGTGGAGGCGACGAACTTGATCAGTTCGCGGACGGTGACCCGGGGGATCGGCCGCCCGTCCTGCAGCATGGCGCCGACCCGGCCGTCCCGTATCGCCCGCTCGGGGGTGGAGCCGAGCAGCTGCACAGCGCCCGAGTCCGGCTCGTTCAGACCGAGCAGCAGGCTGATGGCGGTGGACTTGCCCGCGCCGTTGCGGCCGAGCAGTGCGACGGTCTCGCCGCGCTCGACGGTCAGATCGATTCCGTCGACGGCCCGTACGGTCCGCTCCGCCCGGCCGAAGGTCTTGACTGCCCCGGTGAAGACGACCGCAGGCCCGCTCCCCGTTGTCTTTTCCATGGAACTGACGGTACGGAGCTGGGCCCGCACTCCGGCAGACGCGCTTGTACGGACTCCGCGATGACAAATGTCATGGCCCGGGTGGGCGCCTGAACGGCCTCGGCGTGCGCCTGATCGCCTTCCCAGCCAGTGTCTCTGACGAGACGTCAGCAGTCTTCACAACTGCTGGGAGCTGCGTTATACATAGGGCCAACCGGCTAGAACGCGTTCTAGAACAGGCGTGGCGGCCGGTCCCGCACGACCTCGGTGCGGCCGACGGTGCGGACGGCCGTGCCGAGGTCTTCCCACCATCAAGGAGCAGCTCCCCCATGCCCATTGATGCCCAAAAGGCGATCGCCGCCGACCCCCGGACCGCAGAGATCGGCTGGGACCACAAGGACATCCAGCTCTACCACCTCGGACTCGGCGCGGGCATCCCCGCCACGGACCCGGACGAGCTGCGCTACACCCTGGAGTCCCGGCTCCATGTCCTGCCCAGCTTCGCCACCGTCGCGGGCGCCGGCATGGGTGTCGTCGGCGGATTGTCCTCGCCCGGGATCGACGTCGACCTCGCCGCCGTGCTCCACGGCGGACAGACCGTACGGGTGCACCGGCCGATCCCGGTGAAGGGCAGGGCCGTGCAGACATCGAAGGTCGCCGCCGTGTACGACAAGGGCAAGGCGGCCGTCCTCGTCCTGCGCACCGAGGCCGCCGACGACGACGGCCCGCTGTGGACCAACGACGCCCAGATCTTCGTCCGCGGCGAGGGCGGCTTCGGCGGCGAGCGCGGCCCGTCCGAGCGGCTCGCGCTCCCCGACCGGGCACCCGACCGGGTGGTCGAGCGGACCATCCGGAAGGACCAGGCGCTGCTCTACCGGCTCTCCGGGGACTGGAACCCGCTGCACGCCGACCCCGAGTTCGCCGAGCTGGCCGGCTTCGACCGGCCGATCCTGCACGGTCTGTGCACCTACGGCATGACGCTCAAGGCCGTGGCCGACACGCTGCTCGACGGTGATGTGGCCCGGATCGGCGCATACAGCACCCGTTTCGCCGGGGTGGTCTTCCCGGGCGAGACCCTCCGCATCCGGATGTGGGCCGGGGACGGCCGCGTCCAGGTGGCCGTGACCGCCGCCGAGCGGGACGACGCGCCGGTCCTGGCCGACACGCTCGTCGAACACTTCTGAATCACGCAACGACCTGAGGGGAGCCGCACCATGCGCGCAGCCGTACTGCACGAGATAGGTCAGGACAAACTGGAAGTCCTCGACGACGTCGAGGCGGTGGGCTTCGGCCCCGGCAAGGTCAAGCTCCGCATCCGGGCCACCGGGCTGTGCCACTCCGACGTCTCGGCCATGAGCGGCGTGCTGCCGCAGCCCGCCCCCTTCATCCCGGGCCACGAGGGCGCCGGCGAGGTCCTCGACGCAGGCGACGGCGTGACCGGACTGAGCGCGGGGGACCGGGTGCTGGTCTGCTGGCTGCCCGCCTGTGGGGCGTGTCCCGCCTGCCGGCGCGGCCAGACACAGCTCTGCCTGGCCGGGTTCATGAACGCGGGCACGCCCAACTTCAAGCGCCCCGGCGGCGATGTGTTCGGCTTCGCAGGGACCGGCACCTTCACCGAGGAGGTCGTCGTCGACGCGGGCTGCGCGGTGCCGATCCCCGATGACGTGCCGTTCGAGATCGCCGCACTGATCGGCTGCGGGGTGACCACCGGACTCGGCGCCGCGATCAACACCGCGCAGGTGCAGGCAGGTTCGTCGGTCGCTGTGATCGGCTGCGGCGGCGTCGGTATCTCCACCATCCAGGGGGCCAGGGTCCAGGGCGCCGCTCAGATCGTCGCCGTCGACCCGGTCGCGTCCCGGCGCGAGGCGGCACTCCGGTTCGGCGCGACCGAGGCGGTCCCGCCCGACGAGTTCGCCGACGCCAAGCAGCGGATCACCGGCGGCGAGGGCTTCGACTACGTCTTCGAGGTCGTCGGCAAGTCGGCGACGGCCCGCACGGCGTACGAGAACACCCGGCGCGGCGGCACGCTCTGCATCGTCGGCGCGGGCGCGATGGACGATCACTTCCAGGTCAACATGTTCGAGCTGTTCTTCGACGAGAAGCGGATCCTGCCCTCGATGTACGGGGGAGGGGACGTGCTCCGCTCCTACGAACGGGCCATCGCGCTCTGGCGGGCGGGCCGGATCGACCTCGAATCGATGATCACCCACCGGGTTCAGCTGGCCGAGATCAACGACGCCCTCGGCCAGATGAGGACCGGCGAGGCGCTCCGTACCTGCATCGAACTCTGACCACCGCCGCTTCCGAGAGGACTCCGGGATTCCGATGTCACAACCCCTTCCCCTGGACGGGCTGTCCGCGATCGTCACGGGCGCGGGCCGCGGCCTCGGGCGCGCCGAAGCGCTGGAGCTGGCGGGGCTCGGCGCGGCCGTCGTCGTCAACGACTACGGGCAGCCGGGCCGCGACGGCTCCGGCGAGGCGTCCGCGACCCCCGCCGAGGAGGTCGCCGAGGAGATCCGTGCGGCGGGCGGCAGGGCCGTCGCCCACCTCGGCGACGTCTCCGACCACGAGCAGGCCCGCGCCCTGGTGGAGCTGGCCGTCAGCACGTACGGCACGCTCGACATCCTGGTCAACAACGCGGGCATTCTGCGCGACCGGATGGTCTTCTCTATGACCGAGGACGAGTGGGACTCCGTCATCCGGGTGCATCTCAAGGGCCACTTCAACACCACGCACTTTGCCGCGGCCCACTGGCGCGCGCTCTCCAAGGAGTCCGGCGGCCCGGTCTACGGCCGGATCATCAACACCTCGTCGGAAGCGTTCCTGGCGGGCTCGGCGGGCCAGCCGAACTATGCGGCGGCCAAGGGCGGCATCGTCGGCCTCACCACCTCGACGGCCCTGGCCCTGGCCAAGTACGGCGTCACCGCCAACGCCATCTGCCCGCGGGCCCGCACCCGGATGACGGAGGACGTCTTCGCGGGATTCGAGGAGCCGACGGACGGCCGGCTCGACGCGCTGGCCCCCGAACACGTCTCCCCGCTGGTCGGCTATCTGGCTTCGCCGGCGGCCGCCAAGGTCAACGGCCAGCTGCTCGTGGTGCACGGCGGGATGGTCGCGATCGTCGAACGCCCCCGGGTGGCTGCGAAGTTCGACTCGTCCAAGGAGACGTTCTCCTTCGGCGAGCTGGACGAACTGATCTCTCCGTACTACGCGGAGCGTCCGCCGCACGAGACGTTCGCGGCGGCGGAGGTACTGGGACTGAAGCGGGGCTGACCTCCGGGCGGCAGCACACAAGGAAGGGCCTCCGCAGCCGAACAGCGCTGCGGAGGCCCTTCCTCCACTCGTTCCCTCGTTGATTTCTGCTGCGGTCAGGCCGCTCGGCTGCCCCCCTCGGCGGGGCGCCGGTGGCGACCGTGCGGCTGTCCGTCCGTGCTCTCCATCGACACCCCCCCTCGGTGCTTTCCGGAGCCGTCGGCGTCGGCCCGTGCGGCGTCCGCCCCCTGCGGGCGCGTCTGGGTCGTGTCGGTTCGGGCTTCAGACATGTGGGAAGTCCCCCGTTGTGATCGCTTGCGTGTGTGTCACCGGGACCATTGCGCCACCACCAGCCGACACGGTCACCGTCGGCAACCGTGCCCATCGGCTAGTAGGGGTGCCCCCTGGCCCCGGTCCAGAATTTAACCAGGTGCCGTGCGCCCCACGAGCGGCGCCTGGCCCAGTGGAACCGGCTTGCACACGGGAAGAGGCGTGGCAGCCGCGGACGGTTGCATGCCGCTTTCCGTGGCCGCCGTCCACGCAGGCCCGGCGCCGCGTCCCCCGCCCTCCGGTGCCTGCAGCAGGGCCACCCCGCACGGCACGTCCCGGCCGGCGTACGGGAGCTTGAGGAAGCCGTCCTGGGTCAACACCCCGGCCCCGGCCAACCACCCTTCCGGTGCGGCCAGTTGGTGCAGCCTGCGCCCCGCCGGACGCCATACCCCGACCCAGCTGCCGGCCGCCCCGTCGATCCGCAGCGCCACCGCACAGTTCTCCGGCATCAGCATCTGCCCGGGCTGTACGGCGAACGGCGTCACCGCGACATCTGCCGGATGCAGACACTCCGGGAAGCGCACCGGCAGACAGCTGCCGAGCACCCCCCAGCCGAGCCGGTCCTGGCCCGGCGCATCGGAACGGATCAGCAGCAGCCCGCTGTCCGTATCGGCGAGCAGCAGACGGTCGTTGCTGTCCGGCGTGATCTGCAGCAGCGGCGACACCTCGCCGCCCCGGTCCAGATCCACGGCGACCGCCTTCACCGGACCGCCGCCCACAGGCTCCCGGTCCAGGGCCAGCATCCGCCCCGCCCGGTTCAGCCAGACGCCGCCGGAGCATCGTCCAGGCACCTCGGCCACCCGTCTCGGCCCGAACGCCCCGCCCGCCACGAGCCAGACGGCGGTGGAGCGTTCACCGACGGACAGTGCGTACGCGCTCGCACCGTCCGGCGACGGCGGCAACAGGGTCAGGGGCGTGTCGTCGGCGCACTCGATGGTGCCGAGGGGCAGTTCGCCGGTGCCGGGGCCCGTCGGGTAGAGCAGGGAGAAGGCGTGCCGGTCCGCCACCCGCCGCCGGATCAACACCCGCCCGTCGGCGAGCGGCAGCACCTCGGAGTCCGGCTCCTCGGGCTGGTTGAGGGGGAGCGGTACGGCGTACGGCTCGTGCCCGTCGAGCGTCCAGCGCTCGGGGAACCAGGCGGCGTCCGGCGCCTGCCCGGCGAGCGTGAGCCGCGCCGCGTACGAGCCGTCGGCGGTGATGGTGAACGTGCCGGTCCCGGCGGCGGCAGCTCGGCCCGGCCCGACGGACTCGCCGGGCCCGTCGGGGACATGAGGCGCACCGGACTCGCCCCGCTCGCCGGGCTCGATGAGCCCGCCCCGCTCCTCCGGCTCGTCCCGGCCCCCGGGTTCTTCCACTTGTCCGGGCGCGGGATCCGCCGTCGCGGCGGCCCCGGCCGTCTCACCCTCGATGGCGCAGGCAGTCATGGGCTCGTCACCTCCGGCAACCGAAGCTAGTTTTCGCACTTCCTGCCGAACAACACGTGACCCGCCACTTCACACATAAGGATGGTGATGCCCGGATTCGGCTGAGGGCGAGGGGGCGGTGTGCTTCTGACGGAGCGTGCGGCTAAGGTTAGGCATCCCTAAGTAATCCTGTGACTCCCTCAACTGGAGCAAGTGACCACGTGATGTCCATACGACGCCGCAGCACCGCAGCGGTCGGCCTGACAGTGGCCGCCGCCCTCGCTCTCTCCGCCTGCGGCAGCGACGACAGCGCAAAGGCGGGCGACTCGGCCAAGTCCGCCGGCGGCGACAAGAAGGCAGCCGTGGCGACGGGCGGCAAGGACTTCGCCGACGCGGCGAAGAAAACGGCCGGGTACGGGACGGACGCCGCGGCGGGCCAGTTCCCCCGGACCCTCACCCACGCCATGGGCAGGACCGAGCTCGAGTCCGCCCCGAAGCGGGTCGTCGTGCTGGACGTCGGCGAGTTCGACAACGTCGTCTCGCTGGGTGTGAAGCCCGTCGGCTACGCCCCCTCCGAGGGTGACGAGGCCATTCCCTCGTACCTGAAGAAGGACGCGGGCAACCCGAAGAACGTGGGCACGATCAACAACCTCAACCTCGAGGCGATCGCGGGCCTGAAGCCGGACCTGATCCTCGGCAGCCAGCTGCGCGCCGCCGACAAGTACGACCAGCTCTCCAAGATCGCGCCGACCGTGTTCTCCATCCGTCCGGGCTTCACCTGGAAGGAGAACTACCTTCTCAACGCCGCGGCGCTGGACAAGACGGCCAAGGCGAAGAGCCAGCTCGACGCGTACGAGAAGAAGGCCGCCGAGCTCGGCAAGGACATCGGCCCCGACAAGCCGACCATCTCCATGGTCCGCTACCTGCCGGACCGGATCCGCCTCTACGCGAAGGCGTCGTTCATCGGCACGATCCTTGAGGACGCAGGTCTGCCGCGGCCCAAGAACCAGCAGATCAACGACCTCGCCACCGAGATCAGCCCCGAGAAGATCGACGAGGCGGACGCCGACTGGATCTTCACCGGCGTCTACGGCGACCCGAAGGCGACCAAGCGCGACACCGCACAGTCCAACCCGCTGTGGAAGAACCTGAAGGCGGTCAAGGAGGGCCGGGCGAAGGACGTCCCGGACGAGACCTGGTACCTCGGCCTCGGCGTCACCGCGGCGAACCTGGTCCTCGACGACCTCCGCGCCGACCTGGTCAAGTAGCCGGCCGGGCAGAACTGCGCGTCACGATACGTAACCGACTGTCGCCCGGCCTTCACGGGTCGCCTCAGCCATGGGCAACGGGGTACGGACGGAAGGTAGCCTTTCCTGCGTGCCCCGTCTGTCTGAAGTCCTCACCGCGCTCGACGCCCTCTGGCCTCCCGAGCGGGCCGAAGGATGGGACGCGGTCGGAACGGTCTGCGGAGACGTGGACAACCCGGCCGCCGAAGTCGACCGCGTGCTCTTCGCCGTGGACCCGGTCCAGGAGGTCGCCGACGAGGCGGTCGGACTCGGAGCCCAGCTGATCGTCACCCACCATCCCCTCTACCTGCGGGGTACGACGACGGTCGCGGCCGACACCTTCAAGGGCCGGGTCGTGCACACCCTCATCAAGCACGACATCGCCCTGCACGTCGCGCACACCAACGCCGACACCGCCGACCCAGGGGTCTCCGACGCCCTCGCCGGCGCCCTCGATCTGCGGGTCACCGGCCCCCTCGTACCCGATCCGACCGACTCCAAGGGCCATCGAGGCCTCGGCCGGATCTGCGAACTCGACCACCCCGAGACCCTCCGCGACTTCGCGGCCCGCGCTGCCGCGCGGCTGCCCGCCACCGCGCAGGGCATCCGCATGGCTGGCGACCCGGACGCACTCGTGCGTACCGTCGCGGTCAGCGGCGGCTCCGGCGACGGCCTCTTCGACGCCGTGCGCGCCGCGGGCGTCGACGCCTTCCTCACCGCCGATCTGCGCCACCACCCGGCGTCCGAGGCCGTTCAGCAGTCTCCGATCGGCCTGATCGACGCCGCACACTGGGCCACCGAATGGCCTTGGTGCGAGCAGGCCGCGGCGCAGCTCGACGCGATTTCCGACCGCCACGGATGGGACCTGCGGGTCCATGTCTCGAAGCAGGTCACCGACCCCTGGACCACCCACCACTCTTCTGGAGCCCCCAACTGAACGCCGCGCCCGCCGACCAGATCCGACTTCTCGACGTCCAGGCCCTCGACGTACGGCTGTCGCAGCTTGCCCACAAGCGCAAGTCGCTGCCCGAGCACGCCGAGATCGACTCGCTCACCGCCGACCTCGCACAGCTGCGTGACCTGCTGGTCGCCTCACAGACCGAGGAGAGCGACACCGCCCGCGAGCAGACCAAGGCGGAGCAGGACGTCGACCTGGTGCGCCAGCGCGCCGTCCGCGACCAGCAGCGCCTGGACTCCGGCGCGGTCACCTCGCCGAAGGACCTGGAGAGCCTGCAGCACGAGATCACCTCGCTGGCGAAGCGCCAGGGTGACCTGGAGGACGTCGTCCTCGAGGTCATGGAGCGCCGCGAGTCCGCACAGGAGCGCGTCACCGAGCTGACCGCACGGGTCTCCGCCGTCCAGGCCAAGGTCGACGACGCGACTGCCCGCCGGGACGCCGCGACGCGGGAGCTCGACGAGGAGGCCGCGACCGTCACGAAGGAGCGCGAGCTCGTCGCCGCCTCCGTACCGGCCGACCTCCTCAAGCTGTACGACAAGCTCCGCGCCCAGTCGGGCGGGGTCGGCGCCGCCCGGCTCTACCAGCGCCGTTGCGAGGGCTGCCGGCTGGAGCTGAACATCACCGAGATCAACGAGGTGAAGGCGGCGTCCCCGGACACGGTGCTGCGCTGCGAGAACTGCCGCCGCATCCTGGTCCGTACGGCGGAATCGGGCCTGTAATGACGGAGCCGCGTCAGTTCGTCATCGAGGCCGACGGAGGCTCCCGGGGCAACCCGGGGCCCGCCGGGTACGGCGCGGTCGTCATCGACCCGGTCACGGGGGAGACGCTCGCCGAGGCCGCCGAGTACATCGGCATCGCGACGAACAACGTGGCCGAGTACAAGGGCCTCATCGCGGGCCTGAAGGCCGCGAAGGCGCTGGTGCCGGACGGTGCGCTGCTGGTGCGCGTCCGGATGGACTCCAAGCTGGTCGTGGAACAGATGTCGGGCCGCTGGAAGATCAAGCACCCCGACATGAAGCCGCTCGCGGCGGAGGCGGCCCGGATCCTTCCGGCGTCCGCCGTCACGTACGAGTGGATCCCGCGCGAGAAGAACAAGCACGCGGACCGGCTCGCCAACGAGGCGATGGACGCGGGCCGGCGAGGCAAGCAGTGGGAGCCGTCGGCGTCGACGGCCGCACTCGACCTGCCTCCGGTCTCCGGTCCTCCCGGGGACGCGGCGGCAGGAGCCGCGAAGGCACGGGCGGCGCTGTCCACCCGCCGTGAACCCGCGGCCACTCCACAGGTCGGCTGGGGTGCCGCCCCCGACCTGGGTGCGCCCGCGACGTTCGTCCTGCTCCGTCACGGCGAGACGGCCCTCACCCCCGAGAAACGGTTCTCCGGCAGTGGTGGCACCGACCCCGAACTCTCGGCGGCCGGCCGCCACCAGGCGGAGCGCGTGGCCGAGTACCTCGCGGCCCGCGGCACCATCCAGGGGATCGTCAGCTCGCCCCTGCGCCGCTGCCGCGAAACGGCGGCGACGGTGGCCGCGCGCCTGGGCCTGACCGTCGAGACCGAGGAAGGCCTGCGCGAGACGGACTTCGGTGCCTGGGAAGGCCTGACGTTCGCCGAGGTCCGTGAACGGTACGGCGCCGACCTGGACGCCTGGCTTGCCTCCACGAGGACGCCCCCCACGGGCGGTGGCGAGAGCTTTGCCGAGGTGGCCCGCCGGGTCTCGTCCACCCGCGACCGCCTGACCACCCGCTACGCGGGACGCACGGTGCTCCTGGTCACGCACGTGACCCCGATCAAGACCCTGGTCCGCCTGGCCCTGGGCGCCCCGCCGGAGTCTCTGTTCCGCATGGAACTCTCGGCGGCGTCGCTGTCCGCCGTGGCGTATTACACGGACGGCAACGCGTCACTGCGACTGCTGAACGACACATCGCACCTCCGGTAGGAAGTCGCACCTCCGGTGGAACTACGGGGGCAAGGTCCAGCACAGAGGAGGAGGGCATGGCCTCATCCTCTGTGCGCACCGCACAATCGGCAACGAGCGTTGCACATGCTGCAACGATGCGTGTTCGGTGTCAGTGGATCTCCGTCACGACCACATCGAGCGCCCACGGCCGCCCCGCCCGCACCGGAGCCTCCGCCTCCACCACGTACCCCAGCTCCCGCAACGCTTCCACCAGCTCCGCAGGCCCCTTCGGCCGGTCCCCCGACTGCAACAGGTCGCGGACCATCCGCCCCTTCGTCGCCTTGTTGAAGTGGCTGACCACCGACCGCTTCTCCACCCCGTCCACCATCTGGGAGTGCAGCACCCGCACGCTCGCCGTACGCTCCGCCACCGCACCCTTCGGCTTCCACGCCGCCGTGTACGCCGACGACCGCAGATCCAGCACGAGCCCGTCCCCGGCCGCCTCCGGCATCACCTCGGCCATCGGCGCCCGCCAGTACGCGCCCAAGGCGCCGAGCTCCGGCAGCTTCACCCCCATCGAGCAGCGGTACGACGGAATTCGGTCGCCCACCCGCACCGCGCCCCACAGCCCGGAGAAGACCAGCAGCGACTTCCCGGCCCGCCGCCGGGCCGCCGTGTTCAGGGACGCCAGGTCCAGAGCGTCGTACAGCACCCCGGTGTAGATCTCCCCGGCGGGCCGCGTCCCCGCCGTCCGCAGCTCGACGTTCTTCGCGATCTCGCCGCGCAGCCCCTCGCTGAGACCGAGCACCTCGCGGGCCTTCTCCTCGTCCGCCACGCACAGCTCGACCAGCTCGTCGAGGACCGCGGCCCGGGCCTCGGCGAGCCCCGGCAGCGACAGCGACTCCGGCTTCAGGGGTGCTCCGCGACCCGAGGCGGCCTTTCCTTCGGAGGGCGGCAACAGCACGAGCACGGCGGTTCTCCTTCGTACGAACAGGGAAGCGGCCCCACGACTGCCCAAGGCCCGCCTGCCAGCGTAAGGGGACGCCCGGACCGCCCGTCCCGGCACCCGGACCGCAGGCGCCCGGCACCCGGACCGCAGGACCACTCGTCCCGGACCGCACGACCACCCGCCCCGGACCGCAGGGCTGCCCGCACCCGGGATGCCGGTCGCCCCGCTCCGCCATACGCTCGGTCCATGCCCCGCCGCCATCTCCACATGACCGGCGCAGCCGACACCCCGCTGCGGGCGGCCCTGCGCGAACTGCGCACCACGCTCGGACTGCCCGCCGATTTTTCGCGCGAGGTCCTCGCGGAGGCGGCGCAGGTGGCGAAGTCTCTCGTCCTGACCGGACACCAGGACGCGACCGACCTCCCCCTCTTCACCATCGACCCGCCCACCTCCACCGACCTCGATCAGGCGATGCACCTCGAACGCCGCGCGCACGGCTTCCGGGTCCACTACGCCATCGCTGACGTCGCCGCCTTCGTCCGCCCCGGCGGCGCACTCGACACCGAGGCCCACCGCCGGATGACGACCCTCTATTTCCCCGACGGCAAGGTGCCGCTGCACCCCGCCCCGCTCTCCGAGGGCGCAGCAAGCCTCCTCCCCGGGCAGACCCGCCCCGCCCTGCTCTGGCGGATCGACCTCGACGCGGAGGGCCGCGCGGGCGCCACCGACGTACGCCGGGCCCTGGTCCGCAGCCGGGCCAAGCTGGACTACGCGGGCGTCCAGCGGCAGATCGACGCGGGCACCGCCGAGGAATCCCTGGCCCTGCTGAAGGACATCGGCCGGCTCCGCGAGGAGCAGGAGGTCGACCGAGGCGGGATTTCGCTCGACGTGCCCGAGCAGGAGATCGTCCAGCGTGACGGCGCATACGGCCTGGAGTACCGGGCCCCGCTGCCCGCCTACGGCTGGAACGCCCAGATCTCCCTCCTCACCGGGATGACCGCCGCCCATCTGATGACCGAGGCGGGCACCGGCATCCTGCGTACGCTCCCGGTCGCCCCGGACGGCGCCGTCGCCCGGCTGCGCCGCTCGGCCGAGGCGCTGCACATCGACTGGCCGCACCACGTGCCGTACGCCCAGGTCGTCCGGTCGCTCGACCCGAAAAGGGCGAGCCATGCCGCATTCCTGCAGGAGTGCACCACCCTGCTGCGCGGCGCCGGCTACACGGTCTTCGACCACGGTGAACTCCCCACCCCCGCCGTCCACGCCGCCGTGGCCGACCTCTACACGCACTGCACCGCGCCGCTGCGCCGCCTCGTCGACCGGTACGCGGCCGAACTGTGCGTCGCGGCAGTCGCGGACCAGGAGCCGCCCGAGTGGGTGACGGCCGCGCTCCCCGGCCTCCCGAAGGAAATGGCCGAAGGAGCCCGCCGCGCCAACACGGTGGAACGCGAGTGCGTCGACCTGGTCGAGGCGGCACTCCTCAGCGACCGGGTGGGTGAGGTCTTCGACGCATATGTGGTCGACGTACAGGACCGGGAACCCACCATCGGCACGGTCCACATCGAGCACCCCGCGGTCGTGGCCCGCATCGACGGCGGCACGACGAAGCTCCCCCTGGGCGAACGGCTCCGGGTCCGCCTCACCCAGGCGGACCCGGGGGCGGCGAAGGTACTGTTCGCCCCCGCGTGAGAGCGGCGACGGCGGCACCTGGATCATCCGCATGGAACCTGCGGCAGGGTCAAGCGCGCACCCCACCCGTCCGCATCTGACAGCTCCGCTTCCTCCTGTGCCACGATCGAGGGAAGCACTCCCATCTCACGGACGGCGGATGCATCGATGCCCCAATCTGGCGAGCGACCGAGAGAGGGGCGTGACGTGACTGCCATGCCGCACGAACCGCTCACGCAGGCGGACGTCCTGCTGGAGGGCTTCCTGGCGCTGGATACGCCGGAGGGATTCCGGGCCGAGCTGATCGAGGGGGAGATTGTCGTGACGCCGCCGCCAGACGGGGACCACGAGGACTGCATCAGCCTGATTCTGAGGCAGGTGATCAGGCTCGCCCGGACCGACATGGACTTCTCCGGGAACAAGGGTCTGAAGCTGAATAGCGGCGGACGCTGCCCCAGGAACCACGTCATCCCCGACGGCACCTTCGCCCCCACCGAGCTGCGGCTGTACCGGGGAGCCGAACCCTGGATGCCGTGCGAGGGAGTGGCCCTCGTCGTCGAGGTCACCTCGACCAAGCCCCGCCAGGCCGACCGCACGGACAAGCGCCCCTGCTATGCCCGCGGCCCCATCCCGCTCTACCTCCTGGTCGACCGCGAGGAGTCCTCGGTGACGCTGTTCAGCGAGCCGGAAGGGGACGACTACCGTCAGCATTGCACGATCCCGTTCGGCAAGACACTCAGTCTCCCCGCGCCCTTCGCCTTCGACCTGGAGACCGAGGCATTCGTCTGAGCCGTCCCGTCCGGCGGGTAGCATGGTCGACACGGCAGACGAGCCGGGCGGACGGCCGCGTGGGGATTTTCGGATCCTCCCGAGGAACGTCCGGGCTCCACAGGGCAGGGTGGTGGCTAACGGCCACCCGGGGTGACCCGCGGGACAGTGCCACAGAAAACAAACCGCCGGGGACTTCGGTCCTCGGTAAGGGTGAAACGGTGGTGTAAGAGACCACCAGCGCCTGAGGCGACTCAGGCGGCTAGGTAAACCCCACCCGGAGCAAGGTCAAGAGGGGCCGTCTCAGGACGGCCCTGCGCGAACGTCCGAGGGCTGCCCGCCCGAGTTCGCGGGTAGACCGCACGAGACCGGCAGCAATGCCGGTCCTAGATGGATGGCCGTCTCCCCGGCCGCCGCGAGGCGACCGGGTGACAGAACCCGGCGTACAGCCCGACTCGTCTGCCGGCTGGGGGTCTGGGCAGGTCATACGGCTTGCGTGGGGGACTGTTTTCCCGTGCGGGAGTGGGCGCCATGTCGCCGAACAACCGCCGGCAGCGCTTGGTGATCGCCTTCAGGTCGTCGGACGCGTCCGCCTTCTTGAAGTGGTCGGCGGCCAGCGGCCGCACGGACGCGCCGTTCACCCAGTCCTGCATGAAGCGGGCCATGAAGTCCCCGCTGCGGCCCTGGTGTTCGTCGGTGATCTCGACCATGTGGTCCCTGGGTTCGGGCACTTCCAGCATCGGCGTCGCGGGCATCGAGCGTGGTGCGGAACTGGCGTACCAGCTCCGCACCGAACGGCTCGACCGAAATCCGGCTGTTCACGGACAGACTCTTCGGGCCCGGGGGCACTCCCGGCGGTCGTGCCCCGGGCAGCCCAGATGCGAGGCCCGGTGTGGGCGCCCTGTGTTGGTCAGGGTTTGGGCAGGGTGTTGATGTAGTGGGTTCCGGCAGTGGTGAAGTCGGACACCGCCTTCTCGGCGGCCTTCGGGGAGACGGCCTTGCCGGACTCGTAGTAGAGCCAGTCGACCCGCATGTCCCAGGTCCGTGACGCGCCCTTGAAGGGCAGGTCGATGAACCAGGCGCTGACGTTGATGGTCATGCGCTCGCGCGGGAAGTAGCGGCTGCCGCTGGTGAACAGGTCTTTGCCGTCCAGTGAGTAGGTGGTGGTCCCGTCGACCGCGGTGATCACCATGGTGTGCCAGCCGCTGAGCTTCGTCGTGTGCGAGCTGGTGACGCGGTCTCCCCGTTCGCTGCTGCGCCAGCTGGTGGTGTCGAGCCGGGGGCCCAGCCTGCCCCAGCCGCCGCCCGGCATGTACTCGTAGTCGAGTTCGCTGTACTTCGACGACGCGTGGTCGGGGGAGATGGTGAAGAGGGACTCGGCTATGTGGTCGCCGTCCGTGCCGCTCGTCGGCTCGTCGCTGAAGTGGACCCGGGCGACGAGGGTGCCGGTGAAGAAGGCCGGCCGAGTGGTGTGGAACTCCGACTGCCGGGTGCCCTGCTCGGTCCCGTCCGTGCGGGCTCGCAGCTGGAGGGCCTGGCCCCCCTTGCCGTCCTCCCCGGCGGGGAAGCTGACGCCGTCTGTCGACCAGGTGTCCTTGATCCCCGGGCCGCCCTCGCCGCTGCGGACCGTCCAGCCGTTGGCGGAGAGCGCGGGGTCGTGGGGACCCGTGTAGGCGAAGTCGTCGAAGAGGACTGCCTTGGGCGGTGCGGCCGCTGCCGGATCCGGCGCGGCGGAGGACGTGACCTGCCCGGACGCGGACGTGTCGCCGTTCGGCTCCTCGCCCCAGACGAGTGCGCCGCGGACGTAGGCGGTCACCAGTTTCGACGGTGAGTACGTGGCGTCCCCGGCGTTGAACGAGCGGTCGTTCGCCTGGTTCAGCTTCTTGTGGTCGACACGGTAGAGCTGGAGTCCGATGCCCTCGCTGCTCCTGCCGGGGGCCAGGCTGCCCGTTGCAGGGGTGAAGCCGATCTGGAGATAGTGGTCGGCGTTCTCCGCGGGGTCCTCGGCCACGCCTGTCTTCTGGGTGACGTGGGAACAACCGATGGAGGTCTGGACGCAGTTGGAGCCGTACGGAGAGTCGCCGTCCGCCGTGTAGTAGTACCGCAGCGTCACGTCTGCCAGGTTCACGGTCTTCCCGGATGTGTTGACGACTTCCAGCCATGGTGTGGCCACGCTGGCCGTGGCCGGGGCGTCGGTCCGATAGCGGACCGTGAGCACCGGAGGCTCGGTGTTCGAGGACCTCCACAGGGAATGGAGCAGGACCCCGCCCGCGGCGACGACGCATGCGCAGAGTATGACGATGAGCGCGCTCCGTTTTCGACTGGCGGAACTGCGGCGTGGGCGGCTCACGAGAGCTTCCCGGACGGACAGGGGCGGGCGGCCGGAACGGTACGCCGCGCAGCGCATATAGGGCTGACTCTATGGCTGAACACCCGCGCATCGTAGGCACACCCGCCCCTCAGCGCTCGACAGTGCGGTCACCCTCACGCCAGTGGTGAGGTTTTCGCCACCGTCGTGCGGTGTCGCCTGTCGTGTGCTATCGGTCCCAATATCCGAATCGTTCCACTCCAGTGCGTAAGTGAGGGTGCACTGTGTTCGTTTGCAGTTCAATTACGCGCGCGCTGTGCCTGGTCAGAGATTCACCTCATGAACACAACGTAGGGGCGTTGTGTGAAGAATCGGGTGGGGGCTTGCAGTGGTCGGTACAACGGCGTCGAGCGCGCGCGTCGAAACGCGGAGCGCATCGCGCAGCAGACATCGAAGAAGTCGCGTCTCGCATGTCGAGGTGCCCACAGAGACGGTTTACGAGACCGTCGTCCTCGTTCCGGCGCGGAACGAGGAGGTCGGGGTCCTCATGTCCCTGGAGTCCCTGGCGGCGCAGACCCGCCGGCCCGCGCTCATCATCGTGGTGGTCAATAACTCGACCGACCGCACCGAGGAGTTCGCGCGCCGGTTCGCCGACGACGAGCACACACCGCCGACGGTCGTCCTGACCTTCGAAAACAACCCCCACAAGAAGGCGGGCGCCCTCAACTTCGGTCTCCGCTGGCTCAGGGAGGCCGTCGGCGGGCGGCTGAACAACCGGGTGCGGCACGTTCTCGTCATGGACGCCGACACCGAACTGCACCCGAGGTTCATCGAGCGCGCCGCCAACGTCATCGCGTCCGACCCGGAACTCGGTGGTGTCAGCGCGGCCTGCTTCGGCCGCACCGACCTGTGGCGCAACCCCTGGCAGCGTTATCTCCTGGGCATGCAGATCATCGAGTACGGCCGGGCCGCCAACACGCGATACCGCCGGGATGTGCACACCATGTCCGGGGCTGGCTCCTTCTATCGGGCCGAGGCGCTGCAGGGGCTGATCGACTGGCGGGGCGAGGTCTTCTGGGAGGATCACCGGAACCTGGTCGAGGACTACGAGACCACGCTGGCCCTCAAGGAGTCCGGCTGGAAGGTGACCGCCAACCACATGTGCATCGCCTACACCGACCTCATGCCCACGCTGCGCGAGCTGATTCAGCAGCGTGAACGGTGGAGCCGCGGGACCGTGGACACCCTGCGTCGCCGTGGCTGGACGAAGTTCACCTGGCACTCCATCGCCACCATGATCATGGGTCTCATAGGCTTCACCTACATCCTGGGCTGGGGTGCGAAGCAGCTTGTCCTGCTCGCCGTGCACGGGTTCTCCCATCAGCCCATCCTGTGGGCGGTCTTCGCCTTCTGGATCGTCTATCCCGCGCTCCGCGTCCGGAACCTCGGCTGGAAGGCGATGCTCGTCGAAGCGCTGCTGATTCCGGAGCTGGTGTACACGGTCGTACGGGCGTACTGGCTCATCGCGTCCATCGTGAAGTCCTACGTGACCCGCGTGTCCGCGTGGAAATGAGCCGGAATTTCCGTCCGGGAGCAAGCAGACCCGCGTCCTCGCGCGGGGAGCGGGTGCGGCAACGCACGTGGCGGTGCTGGGTGTCAGCAAGCCGCAGGAGCAGGTCAAGGAAGCAGGTCAGGGAGAGATGAACACGCTCAGGGGCTTGGGGGCGGTCGCGGTGCTCGCGGGCATCGCGTACGCGATGACCCGGATAGCGACCGTCGATCAGTTGACGCTGGGCATCACCGTCGGCATCGTCGCCGTGTCCGTCGTCACGTACATGGCATCCGTCAGGCGACGTCGTATGGACCGCCGTACGGCCAGCGGAAGGACCAGGTCCAGGCGGGCCACCTCCGGGTGACGCCCACCGCGTAGGTGCCGTCCGGGCCGATGGATTCGCCCTGCCGCGCCCGTTTCGACACGGACCCGCGGGCGTACGCGGCTACGCCGCAGCGCGGCGGCGGCCGCGCCGACGCTCAACCTCCCGGTTCTGCGCGACGACCCAGGTGGCCGGTGAACCACTCTGTTGCCAGGTCCGCCACCTCTGCGAGAGCACCGGGCTCCTCGAACAGGTGAGTGGCGCCGGGGACCACGGCGAGCTGGCTCTCGCAGCGCAGCTGTGCCTGAGCCTGGCGGTTGAGGTCCAGCACCACCTCGTCCTCGCCTCCGACGATGAGCAGCGTGGGCGCAGTCACCGCCGGCAGGCGGGGCCCGGCCAGATCGGGCCTGCCGCCGCGGGAGACGACCGCCACGGCCGGGGAGCCCGGCTCCGCCGCCGACCACAACGCGGCGGCCGCGCCGGTACTGGCGCCGAAGTAGCCCACCGCGAGGCCTTGGGCCTCGGGCTGTTCGAGGAGCCAACGGGTGGTGTCGGTCAGGCGGCGGCCCAGCAGGGTGGTGTCGAAGACGTTGGCCCGGTCCAGTTCTTCCTCTGCCGTGAGGAGGTCGAACAACAGCGTGGCCAGGCCGACCTTGTTCAGCGAGTCCGAGACGGAGCGGTTGCGCGGGCTGTGCCGGCTGCTGCCGCTGCCGTGAGCGAACACCACGAGGCCCGTGGCCCCTTCGGGGACGGCCAACTGCCCGGCGAGCCGGACCGGTCCGGCGTGCACGACGACGTCCGGATCCGCGACGGGCGGAGCGGCGGATCGTGCTGCATCCTGCGCGGCCGAGCCCAGCGGACCGCGCCCTGACGGCCGCTCTGCCGCCCGCTCGAGGCAGGCGATGACCTCGGAGTCGGTGGTCTGCGCGAAGTCCTCGTAGAACTGCCCGATCCCGAGGAAGCCGACCGGGGTGCTCGGGCACACCAGCTCATCGGCGGCGTCCTGCATCTTGGCGGTCCAGCCCGCCGGTGCCACAGGGACGGCGAGCACCACGCGGGCCGCTCCCTGGCCGCGCGCGATCAGGCAGGCGGCCCGGGCGGTCGACCCGGTGGCGACGCCGTCGTCGACGACGACCACCGTCCGGCCCCTGACCCCGGTACGCGGTCGGCTGCCCCGGTAGCGAAGGGCACGCCTGTCCAGCTCTGCACGCTCCCGCTCCTCCACAGCGGCCAGTTCCTCCTCGGTCGTTCGCGTCGCATGCATCACCTCCTCGTTGACGACGCGCACGCCGTCCTCACCGATGGCTCCCATGCCCAGCTCCGGCTGGAAGGGCACGCCGAGCTTGCGCACCACGATGATGTCCAGCGGCGCTCCGAGGGCCTCGGCGACCTTCGCCGCCACCAGCACGCCACCACGGGGAAGCCCGAGGACGACGATGTCCTCGCCCGCGAGGTGCGTCAGCAGTCCGGCCAGTCGCCGCCCCGCGTCAGGGCGGTCAGCGAAGTGCATGGTCCAGCCTCCTCGATGCGGCAGAACCCGGCCGCGACTCCCCGCGCGGGCACCTGCGCCCGGGATTCCCGGGGCGGGAAACGTGCCGCTCACGGTCGCTCCTCGTCGGCGACGCGGCACGCTCGCGGCTCCTACGGGCCGTCGCAGTCACGTCGCCGGTGAGGGGTGCGGCCCGTCCGGGACGCGTGCGTCCGTCGAGCCGGTCCCTTCGGTTCGCCACCGACCACGAGAGGTGCGGAGGGGTCTGATGTCAGCCGATCCCATCGACTGCTCCGGCAGTGCCGGTCGGCCGCCGTCGCTGCTCCGCCCGCGGCACGCTCGTGGAGGGCAGCCGACTTCTTGGCGGCCCTGCCTCACGCCCCACGCTACTCGCGTTCCGCGCAGGCGCGAGCGCCGAACGGCTTCACCACCGGAGCCCACCGTGACCGCCGCCCCGGCGCGCCAGGGAGGCATCCCTCCGCACCCGATGAATTCGGATGAACGGATGATGCGGCCGGTACCTCGGTGGGGTGCCGGCCGTCGGACGGGGCAGGTCGTCGACATCCCGTTCGCGTCGGTCCCGGACCGTCCACCGTCGCGGGCCCGTGCCGCCCGGTGGACGGCGTCGTCGCTGTCCACCCGGCCCCTTCGCTGCGCCCTCGGACACCCACGTCGACACCGGACCACCGTGTGCGCGGCATCATCGGCCTGCACACCGCACCACTGACATACACTGCCCGGTCCCGCTCGTTGAGAGGCGTGGCGGCCACCCCGGAGGTCTACTGGCTCTGAAGGCTGCCGCCGAACGAGGGGACAACCCGTGCGATCCGTCACCGCCACCGCTGCCCGGCCGAAGGAGCTCTTCGACCGTGAGGCCGAATGGGACGCGCTCGTCGCCTTCGCCCGCGATCCCCGGCCCGGGCCCACGGTCGCCATCGTCACCGGGCCCCGTCGGCAGGGCAAGAGTTTCCTGCTCCAGCAACTGGCCTCGGCGACCGGTGGCTTCTACTTCGGAGCCCAGGACGTGGCGGAAGCGGAGTCCCTCCGGCGGCTCGGCGACCAGTTCGCCCGTCACACCGGTGCCACCTGCCCGACCCGCTGGAGCTGCTGGGCGGACGCGCTCGACGCCTTCGCGACCCTCGCGAGCGAGCATCCGCTGCCCGTCGTCATCGACGGCTTCCCCGAACTCGTCCGGCAGAGCCCCGCACTGCCCTCCGCCGTCAGCAGTGTCTGCCGCCGACTGCGCGAGGCGGGCCGGCCCAACCGGGTGCGGCTGCTGCTGTGCGGCAGCGCCATGCCGATGATGCGCCGACTGCTCGGCACTGACTCGGCCTCGGCAGACTTTCACCTGAAGTTCCTGCCCCTGGACTTCCGGCAGGGCGCGCGGCTCTGGAGCATCGACGATCCGCGCCTCGCCCTCCAGGTCCACGCGGTCGTCGGCGCAAGCACCGCCTTCCGGTACGACCCGGCCGGCGAGGACATCCCGGCCGGCCCCGACGATTTCGACGCTTGGGTGTGCCGGACCGTCCTCAACCCCCGTCTTCCGCTGTTGTGGAAGGCCGGACACATCATCGAGCAGGAGCCCGACGGCTGGGACCGCGGCCTGTGCCACTCCACCCTGGCCGCCATCGCCGAGGGCTGCTCGACGCCCGGCGCGATCGCCGACTGGCTGGACCGCCCCGCCACCGAGGTGCCCCACCTCCTCTCCGTACTGCATGACTGCGGCCTCGTCGAGGGCGTGCCCGATGCCTTCCGGCCGGGCGTGACCCGCTACCGCATCACCGAGCCGCTGCTCGCCTTCGACCACGCCGTCATACGCCCCAACCGCATCGCGCTGGGGCAGCAGGGCCCCGCAGAGGTCTGGAAGTCGGCGCGGTCCGTCTTCGAATCCGCGGTGGTCCGGCCGCATTTCGCCCAGGTGTGCCGGGACTGGGTGACCGGTTTCGCATCCCGGGACACCTTCGGCCTCCGACCCGTCACCGCCTCCTCCGGGTCGCTTCCAGAGGCCCCGGGGCACCGGCCGGTCGACGTCGATGTGGTGGTCCGCGGCGAGGTCCACGGCCGTGCGGGGGTCCTGCTCTCGGTCGGCAGGGCGTGTTGGGACGAGGCAATGGACATGCACCACCTGCACGAGCAGTTCCAGATCCTGGCCGAACTCGCCGACCGCGGCGAGGACGTGAGCCGGGCTCGGCCGGCCTGCTACAGCGCGGCCGGGTTCAGCCCGCACCTGCGCGAGGCCGAGGCGCGCGGCGAGGTGGTCCTGGTGGATCCCGACCGGCTCTACTACGGAGAGTGAGAGGCAGCGTCCGGCTTCCCGACGTGCTCTGAAACCGCGCCCCTCCCTTCCGCTCCGTGTCGGCTCATCCCTTGACGACGCCCAGCGGCACCAGGCGGGCGATCAGCCGGGCGAGTCCCGCGCCCTCGGTGACGGCGGCGACCGCGTCGACGTCCTTGTACGCATCCGGCGCCTCCTCGGCGAGACCACGCCACGAGGAGGGGCGCACGGCGATGCCCCGGGCCTCCAGCTCGTCGCGAAGCCGCTCCCCGCGGACCATGCGCAGCGCGTGGTGGCGGCTCCAGACCCGGCCGGCGCCGTGGCAGGCGGAATGGAAGGCGTCGTTGCCCGGCAGGCCGACCATCACGTACGAGGCGGTGCCCATCGTCCCGGGGACCAGTACCGGCTGGCCCGCCCCGACGAGGTCCTCGGGCAGGCTCGGGTCGCCGGGCGGCAGCGCCCGCGTGGCGCCCTTGCGGTGGACGCACAGGGGACGTGCCACACCGTCCACTTCGTGCGTTTCGAGCTTGGCGGTGTTGTGCGAGATGTCGTAGACCAGCTCCAGACCGACGTTCGCAGCCGTGGCGAAGGCATGGCGGGCGGCTTCGGACAGCAGCTGGCGGTTGGCCCGGCCGTAGTTGGCGGCCGCCGCCATCGCCCCCAGGTAGGCGCGGCCCCGCGGCGAGTCGACCGGTGTGCAGGCCAGCTGCCGATCCGGTACCTGGATGTGTGACCGGTGCAGTTCCTGGTCCATCACGCGCACGTGGTCGGTGCACACCTGGTGTCCCAGGCCGCGCGAGCCGCAGTGGATCATGACGCACACCTGACCCACCCGCAGCCCGAAGGCCGCCGCGGTGGCCCGGTCGTAGACCTGGTCGACCGCCTGGACCTCCAGGAAGTGGTTGCCCGAGCCGAGGCTTCCCACCTGGTGGAGGCCGCGCTCGACGGCGCGCTTGCTCACCTGTCCCGGGGCCGCGCCGTCCAGGACGCCGTAGTCCTCGCAGCGCGCGAGGTCGCGTGGCACACCGTGGCCGCGCTCGACCGCGTAGCGAGCGCCGCCGACCAGCAGCTCGTCCATCTCCCCGGCCCCCGACAGCTTCCACAGGCCGCCGCGTCCCATGCCGCGCGGGATGGTGCGGTCGAGGATGTCCATCAGCCGCCGCATCCGGTCGTGGCCGAGCGCCTCGCGGTCGATGCCGGCGGCCAGCAGCCGTACGCCGCAGGAGATGTCGAACCCGACGCCGCCGGGCGAGATGACCCCGCCGTGGGAGATGTCGGTGGCGGCCACCCCGCCGATCGGGAAGCCGTAGCCCCAGTGGACGTCGGGCATGGCGAAGGAGGCGCGGACGATGCCGGGCAGCGTCGCCACGTTCGCCACCTGCTCCAGCGCTTTGTCCCCCGCCGCCTGCGGCAGCAGAGCCCGCGAGGCGAACACCACCCCGGGTACGCGCATCGGCTCCCGCTGCTCGATCCGGAAGCGGTACTGGTCCTTCTCCACCAGTGCGATCTCCACGTCCCTCACCTCCAGTCGACCGTCAGCCGTCCGGCCCGATCGGCGACGGCGGTACCGAACTCGGCGCAGGCGGTGGTGAACCGCTCGCGGATCCACTCCCGGTCCTCGCCGAGCGCCAAGCGGGTGTGGCAGTAGTCCAGGGCCAGCGGTACCGCCTCCACCTGCGCGGGAACCAGATGTGCGGCATCCGGGCCGTCCAGGGTCACCAGGAAGAGGAGCCCGAGGTCGTTGCGCAGGACCGGGTCGACGGCGTAGTCGTCGACGAAGTCACCCAGGTCGTAGAGGATCCGGTCGGCGATCCCGTGGAAGACATGGGCGGAGTGCCCGGCGACCAGCGTCGCTCCCGCCGCCAGCAGCTCCGGGGCCGCGGTCGACACATGGCGCGGCGGCCGGGAGGTCATGTTGGGACCCCAGTGCGGGGTCACCAGCACGACATCCGCTGCCGCAGCGGCCCGGGCCACCGACTCCGTCAGCCAGCCGGGTACGCCCGCGTGGAGATCGGCCCAGGCGACACCGGGACTGTCCTCCCCGGCCGCGAACTCCTCCGGGTGGTCGGTGGCGCCCACCACGGCCAGCCGCACTCCGCCCGCCTCCAGCACCGCGAACTCCCGGGCCGCGCCTGCGTTCGCCCCGGCACCGACCGCGTGGACGCCCGCCTGGGCCAGCAGGGTGACGGTGTCGGCCATGGCGTCGAACCCGTAGTCGAGAGCATGGTTGTTGGCGAGCGTCACACAGTTCACCCTCAGTTCGGCCAGCACCTTCGCGGCGGCGGAGGGAGCACGGAAGAAGAAGGCCTTCCGCGGGTCGGGCCAGCGGTGCCCGCGGTCGGAGACACAGCACTCCAGGTTGAGCACGAACAGATCCGCTTCCGCGATCGCCTCCCTGACCCCTGCGGAGACGAGCGTCTCCGGCACCGGCGAGCGGCGCAGCCCCTCGGCGACGCCGCGCCCGAGCATGGTGTCGCCGGCCAGTGCCACCGTGAGCGCCATGATTCCGTTCCCTTTCCCGCCCTGCACTCAGCTCAGACGTCGAGGGTCACCCGGCAGGTCCAGCCGCCGGGGCCGCCGCGCAGTTGCAGGTCGTGCAGCGAAACGGCCTTGGGTACGGCACCGATCGGCACGGCGGCGCCGACGTCTGCCATCCGGAAAAGGACCGACAGCTCCCGGCTGCCCTTCGCCGACCGGATCGGCCCCACCTCCACATCGAGCGGGATCTCACCGTCGGCATCCATCCGGTAGACGACCTCCTCCAGGACGGCCACCAGCAGGTCCTCGTCGGACTCCCCCGTGACCGCGTATTCGCGTTCCCCGGCGACTGCGGCCCCGGACGTGTCGGCGAAACCCTCCACCACCGCGCGCACCGCCTCGCCGATGCAGCCCTCGGCCGTCGGCGACCACGCCTCCACCCGCATGTCCGCGGTGTGTGGCACAGCCCGGTGGCCACGCGCGCCGGGCCGCTTCCCCACAGGTTCCCGACCGTCCACGGCCGGCACCTCTCCGTAGTCTCCGGATGCACAGCCTGACGGCGAGTTCTCCGAGCCGCAGACGATGCCTCCTCCAGAGTCGTCCCGTACACCGCTTCGGGGCAACCTGCACGAGGCGACGCACGCGGTCATTGTCCAGGGCTCGGCGGTTTCACCTCGATGGGACGCCGGCCGACACCCCCGCTCCAGCTCGTCCTCGACCGAGAGGCGCCGGACACATCGTCGGCCGGACAGACGGCCGACATCGTACGGTCCGCCATCGGCAGGGCCGAGCTGCTGTGCGGCGGCAGGGCAGATGAGCGGGGGAGACGCGGCAGGGAGAACAGTCCCCAGGTCCATACCGCCAGAGGAGGTCCGTTGCGGCGGCGATTGGAGCACATGGCGGTCTGTCACCCATCTGACCACGTTGAGTAACGCTACGTATGGGGGCATGACGCGAAGACGGCCGACGGCCCGGCGAACCTGACGGCCGGGGAACCCTGCTTAGACGCTGCTCGGCCTCTTAGGCCGCTCGCCTCGCGCCCCGCTCCGGAACGTCCCGAGCGGGGTGTGAGGCACTTCCCTACGTGTCCCTGGATGTACACCGCGTGTCCTGTGCGCCCAGCAGCGCACTCGAAGGAGCAGATCTGTGGAACCCGCCCTGATCAACGGCATCCCCGCACACGCACTGCTGGTCCACCTCGTCGTGGTCTTCGTGCCACTCACCGCACTGGCTCTCGTGGTCTGCGCCGCCTGGCCCCCCATCATGCGCCGATTCGGCCTGGCCCTGCCCCTCCTGGCCCTCGTCACCCTGGTCTCGGTGCCTCTGACAACAAGCGCCGGCGAGTGGCTGGAGAAGCGCATCGCGCAGAACGCCTTGGCGGCAAGGCACGCGGATCTGGGCGACGGGCTCCTGCCGTGGGCCGTGGGCCTGTTCGTGCTGAGCGCAGCCCTGTGGTGGTTCTACTGGCGCGCGTACACAGCTACCACCTCGTTCGGTGGCGGCAGGGGTTCATCGGCAGGGGTGAGTATTCCCCTGCGGGCGACATCGGTGGTGCTGTGTCTGGCCGTGGCAGTCGGCGCGGTCGTGCAGGTCTACCGCATCGGTGACTCGGGCGCCAAGGCCACCTGGAACAACAGGTTCTCCGCCGCAGCCGGCGACAACAGGGGCTGAACACCGCCGCCTGCCTTCCCGCAGGGCGACCGGGGTCCGGCACGCCGACACCATCGACGCCGCGGGCGTCGGCTGTGTGCTCCGGCCGAAGGGCCTGCAGCACGACCTGGAAGCCATCCGTCGACCACCCGTCAGCGCACAATCACCCGCCCTCATCCGCCTTGTTGACCTCAGGCCAATCGACGGATGACATACGGTAGTCGTCTCGCCGTCCTCGCGAAGGAGTGCACGCATGCCGGTCTCGCTCGGTCTCGGTCTTCCTCAGATGAAGCAGTACGACATCGGTCGCGACGTGGCCACGGTGGCACGCGCGGCGGAGGACGTCGGGTACGAGAGCCTGTGGGTCTTCGAGCGCGTGCTCTTTCCGGAGCCGGCCACCCAGGGGCTGTACGGGGTACCGGGGCTGCCGTGGCCCGACCAGTACCGCAGCGTCGCCGACCCGCTGGTCACCCTCACACTCGCCGCCGCGGCCACCGACCGGGCCCGGCTCGGCACCAGCGTCCTGGTCGCACCGCTCCACGTACCGTTCCAGCTGGCCCGATCGCTCGCCTCGCTCGACGTCGCGAGCGGCGGCCGGGTGATCGCGGGCCTCGGAACCGGCTGGTCACTCGACGAGTACGCGGCCGCCTCGGTCGCCCCCTTCGAGAAGCGCGGCACGGTCCTGGACGAACTGCTGGACGTCTGCGCGGCCGTCTGGGGCCCGGACCCGGTCTCGTACCGGGGCGAGCTGACCACCATCGCACCGGCCGAGGTCGGCCCCAAGCCCGTGCGCCCCATCCCGGTCTATCTGCCGGCCAACAGCCCACGCGCCACCCGCCGGCTGGTGGACCGGGCGGACGGCTGGATGCCTGTGGCCATGGGTACCTCGGAACTGGCCGAACAGTGGCGGCGGGTACAGGACCTGGCGGCCGAGCGTGGCAGGCAGAGGCCGATCGAGGTGTGTGCCCGTGCCAATGCGAGATACAGCGCCAAGCCGCTCGAGGGCGCGGACCGGCAGCCCTTCCACGGCAGCGTGGCCCAGATCGTGGAGGACCTGGCGGCCCATGCGGCAGTGGGCGTGACGGAGATCCTGCTGGACCTCCAGGGAACGACGCGAGACGCCGCCGAACTGGCCGACGTGGCGGCCGAGGTGTATCGGGCGGCCCGAGCGGCGGGCGTCTGACGGTCGCACCTGGGCTGCGGCTGTGTGACCCTCGGCTTCAGCTCGTATGTGGGTGACTGTCGGCGGCGTCATGGGTCTGCTTCAGGACCATGGGGTAGGCCGATGGGCCGGCAGGGCTGCACAGCGTGTCCGGGGCGCGGTGGGGGCGGAGGTCCCTGAGGACCGACTCGACTTCACAGAGGAAGGACTGATAGGAGGTCAGGCGCTGCCATTCGGAGTCGGGGATGCCGGGCACCGTGGCGGCGCGTGCCGACCAGCTCGCCACCAGTTCGGCGTACAGCGGTGTGTCACTTGCCGTCTCTGCATAAGACTGACCCGGCATGAACGCCCGGGAGAGCTGCTCGCGTGATGCGCGCGCTCCGTGAGCCACATCCAGCTGGGGCCTCGGACGCGGCCGGGCATGAGAAGGGCGTGGGGCCTGCGAGGGGTGCGGAATGGATGCCGCCGAGCCCCTGCCGATGGCGGTCGCGGAAGTGGGTGCGTTCATGACGGTGGTAACGATCAGCCGCCATTTGGGTAACTACCGTCCGACACGGCAAGATTAGATGGAGTTTCACCTTTCTTGGTGCCTTTCGGTCGAAAGTCGCTTCAAATCCTGTGGAGGGACGTTGGTCCCGACATGGAACCGAGGGAGCTGTGGGAGCGTCACGCGGTACTGGCGCGGGCGTATTTCAGGAATGACGAGGACGTGCGCGATGCGCAGAGCACCCTCGACGAGCAACAGGCGAACCGTATGCGGACGCTGGCTGCGTTCGCGGTGACGCTGGGGAGCGACGGGACCGTCGCGGATCTCCTTGGGCTCCATGAACGCGAAGTGCGCATGGCTCGCCGCACCGTGGGAAAGGACGATGCCCGGGCCATCGCCAAGGCACTCCTGGACCACCACGCCGCCGATGCGCACGAGCTGTCTCCCGAGGACGTGGACAGGTGCCAGGAGTACCCGGAACTGGAGGAAACGCCGGTGTCCCATGAGGCTCCGGCCCCACCTGCATGCCCCCCTCAGGCCCCGGACGCTGCCGACGAGGCGGTCCAAGGAATGGTGTCGTCGTCGGCCGTGGACGCGGTTCTGGTCGGTGCGTGGAGCACCGGGGCCGACCTCTCCGTACTGGCAGGCGAGCTCGGTCTCGATCTCCCCCGCCTCGTCGCCCGCACCCGGTACCTGGAGGCGCAGGGCCGCCTCACCCATGGCGCGCAACCGCTGGACCGTTCCGGCCGCCACCGCCGCGTCGACGGCGCCGAGGCGCCCAGCGTGACCCAGCCCCGGCAGTGGTACTACCCCACCCAGCATCGCTCGTCGCACCAGGAGACGACGTGGGACCAGCAGGCTTCTCACACCACCATGAACTCCGCACCGATGCATGACTGGGACGGCATCCTCGATCAGTGGCAGGTCACCACCAGCCCCACGTCCTCCTGGTAGGAAACCGCAACAGAGCTCCCGGCGGCCGCGACTGGGATACCGACGGTTGACGTCCCACCGCGCGCACGGCTTCCTGCTGCGATGAGTGATCTTCGCTTCGAACAGGTGGACGCCGAAGCCACCCTTCAGGACTGGCAGCACGTTCACAACACCACCATTCCCACGGCGGTGTTGTCTCTCGACGAGGTGCGTGAGCGTGTCCGGCGCCACCGGTTGGAGGTGGCCTATCGCGGAGATGCTCTCGTGGGCTGTTCGACGGTGCGGCCGCCCACGAGCGACGCATCGGTGGCCACCGTCATCGCCTGGGTGCTCCCCGCCCACCGGCGGCAGGGGATCGGTGCGCAACTCTACGCACGAGGGCTGGAACAGGCGCGAAAGCTGGGCGCGGACGTCATCGAGACGGTTGTCCTGGCGACCAACGCGGACGGGCTGCGGTTCGCGCACACGCACGGATTCGTCGAAGTCGACCGCTATGTGCTGCCGGGTGACAGCGTGCCCTACAGCGATCTGCGACTGGCCTGAGCGAGCCGGCCGGCGGGCGCCGTGCGAACCGGGCGCTGGTCGGCACGTCCGGGTCAGATGATCGGTGGCCGCCCCAGCATCGTCATTCGCCACACCGTGCGCCACCGCATCGGCTGCCGACGCCCGCACGGGGTGCGGACCCCCTCGGCGAAGCCGGCGGCCCAGGCGCGCAGTCCTGTGGCCGAGCGGGTCCGGACCACGGTGAGGAGGGTCCAGGTGCCCAGATAGGCGGGGACCAGCGGGAGCGGAAGATTGCGACGAGCCAGCCAGACGCGGTTGCGGGCCGTCATCCGGTAGTAGACCGAGTGCCGGGCCGGGGACGTCTTGGGGTGCTGGAGCAGCAGATCGGGCTCGTACAGGATCTTCCAGCCTGCGTCAAGCGCCCGCCAGGAGAGGTCAGTCTCCTCGTGAGTGAAGAAGAACTCCGCCGGCCAGGGGCCCGTTTCCGCGAGCATCTTCATGGAGAGGGCGTGGCCACCGCCGAGGAACGCCGTGACGGGGCCGCGCCGCATCGGGTCCGTGGCGCGCAGGCGCGGGACGTGGCGGCGCTGCGTCTCGCCGTGTTCGTCGGCGATACGGAACCCGATGATGCCGAGCCGCGGGTCGGCGGCGTACAGCTCCTGGACCTTGCGCAGCACACCGGTGTCGACGAGCAGACCGTCGTCGTCCAGCTCGACGACGACATCCACGTCCCCGAGTTCAGCCAGTGCCGCGATGGCGACGTTACGGCCGCCGGGGCAGCCGAGGTTCTCGTCCAGCTCGATCGTGGTCACGCCGCCGGCGAGGCCCGACAGGCCGGGGAAGCCGGTGAAGTCCGGGAGCGGTGAGCCGTTGCCCACGACGACGAGACGGGCCGGCAGCACGTCCTGCATGGCCACCGAGGCCAACAACGCCTCGACCTGCTGCGGGCGGTCGCCCATGGTCACGATGGATACGCCGATGCGCGGTTCGGACAAGGTCAGCACTCCTGAGCTCGCTGCGGTGCCCGCGATCGTAGTCGCTCGATGTTCAGCTTTCGGTCGCTGCCCCGCCACGGGACGGATGCCGCTGCCCGGTAGCGGAGCGGCCGTCAGGAACCGGGGGCGCCGTCCGTCTCGCCGGTCCGCTCCGGCGAGGGCACCCGTGCCGCGATCCGGCGCAGATGCCCCGCGAAGACCTGGGGCGCCTCGGGGGTGAGGGTACGGAGGGCGACCATCGCCGTCACGATGACGTCGCAGAGTTCCGCCTCCACGTCCTGCCAGGAATGGGTGAGGCCCTTGCGCGGGTTCTGGCCGATGGTCCCGATGACGGCCTGGGCGACCTCGCCGACCTCCTCCGAGAGTTTCAGCATCCGCAGCAGGAGATCCTGCTCGGGGCGGATGCCGGTTCCCGCGTCCAGCCAGCTGCGGAGGTGGTCGATGGTGTCCCAGGGGGACCGGTCCGCATCGTCGGTGTCCGTACCGTCCGGGCGGCCGTTCGTGTCGGCGTTCACACGGTGTAGCCTGCCAGGTCCGGACACCGGTGCTTGTCCTCGTGTGCGCTCCAGCTCCCGGACCGGACGTCCGGCACTGGAGAACCGGGGGAGTCTCGCAGACCGCCCGGTACGATTCCGGGCCGGACGGTGCGGCTCCGGACATTCAGCCGGTGGCGTCGGCCTGGCTCGGCACGGATTCCAGCTGTGAGAGCAGCCGCCCGCCGCGATCCTCGGCCATGTCGAGCGTGGCCAGCACGGCGGGCGTCGAGATGCTCGGCAGGACGTAATGCAGCAGTACGGAGATCCGGCGCCCCAAGTCCTCACGTCGGCACAGGACCTGGGACATCACCTGGATTCCGGAGAAGGCGCCCGCCAGCAGCTCGGCGGTCTCACGCGGATGCACGTGCGGCAGCAGCTCGCCCTGGCTCCTGGCAGCGCTCAGCAGATGTTCGAGCCGGTCGATCCAGGCCCGGAACGGTGTGCCCCGGTCGAGACCCTCGACCGCCTGGTCCATCGCCAGCCCGACACTTGCCCTCACCAAGGGTTCGTGGCGGAGCCGGTGGGCGAGAA
This sequence comes from Streptomyces sp. NPDC051020, assembly GCF_040683105.1. Taxonomy (NCBI): domain Bacteria; kingdom Bacillati; phylum Actinomycetota; class Actinomycetes; order Kitasatosporales; family Streptomycetaceae; genus Streptomyces; species Streptomyces sp. NPDC051020. The sequence goes on from NZ_JBFBCG010000013.1 coordinate 111,465, forward strand.
TCATCCCCTGGTCCACCAGCTCCTGAAGCTTCGTCGGCCGCGGCGGCAGCGGGAAACTGTCCAGCTGGACGTCCATCACGCCGAGCGCCAGCTCTTCCTTCGAGTTGAAGTGGAAGTACAGTGCGCCCTTGGTCACCCCCGCCCGGGCGAGGATCTCGCTGATGGTGGCGCTGCTGTAGCCACGCTCGTCGAACACGGCGGCGGCCGCCACCAGGATCGACCGTCGAGTCTGGATCGCGCGCGCCTGCTGGGCCATCAGCTACGAGTCTCTCTGTCATGGCGTGGTCGGCGCCACAGGGGTCTGACTGAAAGGGGAAACCGGACTGCCAGTATCTTACGGCCTCCCCCACGACAGGGAGTGGGCTCCCCACGCCCTGCGACTCCGCTTGCGGCGTTGTCGTCAGTCACCGACTCCCCCATGGCCTTAAGGGCATGGGAGGGGCCCCCTTCGCGTCGACTCCTTCCTCCGCCTTGCCATCGAAGCCGCACGACGCCGCTCGCTGCTCCCCTCCCCACCGTGGGGGAGGCCGTAGCGACCTCCCCCACGACAGGGAGTGGGCTCCCGACGCCCCGCGAGGGGCTTCGGCGCCGCCCACGCCCGGCACACCCCTCGGTGACGTCAGCAGTCCGGCCTCGGCCGGTTGCTCACTCCGCCGCGGGGATACGTGTTCCCGTGCCGCTCACCCGCACCCGCGCGTCGCCCGCGCGCAGTTCGACCGCGAGCGTGCCGGGGCGGCCCATGTCCTGGCCCTGGTGGAGGGTGAGGACCGCGGCGTCCGGGACGAGCGCCAGCTCGCGCAGGTACGCGCCGAAGGCGGCCGCCGCCGCACCCGTCGCCGGGTCCTCGACCACGCCGCCCACCGGGAACGGGTCGCGGACGTGGAAGACGGTCGCCGACTCGCGCCACACCAGCTGGACCGTGGTCAGGTCGAGCCGGTGCATCAGCGCTTCGAGCCGGGCGAAGTCGTAGTCGAGGTCGGCGAGGCGCTCCCGGCTTCCGGCGGCCAGCACCAGATGACGGGCGCCCGCATAGGCGATCCGTGGCGGCAGGGTCGGGTCCAGGTCGCCGGCCGGCCAGTCCAGGGCGGCCAGCGCCTCGGCCAGGTCGTCCGGGGCGACATTCGTGACGTGCGGTTCGACGCTCGTGAGGGTGGCGCGGAGTTCGGTGCCGTCCTGGGCGACGGTAACCGGGACCGTACCCGCCTGAGTGGTGAACACCAGGTCGCCGGGGCCGTAGCGCTCGGCGAGGGCGATGGCTGTCGCGACAGTGGCATGGCCGCAGAACGGGACCTCGGCCTTCGGGCTGAAGTAGCGGATCGCGTAGCCGCGACCGCCCGATTCACCCGAAGTACCGGGGCCGGTCAGGAAGGCCGACTCGCTGTAGCCGAGTTCCGCCGCGATCGCGAGCATCGCCGCGTCGTCGAGACCGGACGCGTCGAGGACGACCCCCGCTGGATTGCCGCCCTGCGGGTCGGCGGAGAAGGCGGTGTAGCGCAGGACCTCGGTTCCTGGAATCTCACTCATGACGCTGCTCAACCCGTCCGCGGTCCAGGGCATTCCCGCCCGGGGCGGACCGACGCCCCGGACCCGGGCGCGCGGGCCCGGTGACAGTTCTCGACGGCGGTACCCCTCTTCGTCCGGGAGCAGGAGTCCAGGAGCGTGCCGCTCGGCTCGATCGCCGGCGCGCGCAAGGAATCGTCAGCCCCGGCCCACGTACGGCATCGTCGTCGCCAGGACCGTCGCGAACTGCACGTTGGCTTCGAGCGGCAGCTCCGCCATGTGCACCACCGTCCGGGCCACGTCCGCCACTGCCATCACCGGCTCCACCGCCAGCTCGCCGTTGGCCTGGAGGGTGCCGGCCTGCATCCGCTCCGTCATCTCCGTGGCCGCGTTCCCGATGTCGATCTGGCCGCAGGCGATCCGGTACGGACGGCCGTCCAGCGACAGTGACTTCGTCAGCCCGGTCATCGCGTGCTTGGTCGCCGTGTACGCCACCGAGTGGGGGCGCGGCGCATGTGCGGAGACCGAGCCGTTGTTGATGATCCGGCCGCCCTGCGGGTCCTGCTCCTTCATCTGCCGGTACGCCGCTTGCGCGCACAGGAAGGCCCCGGTCAGGTTCACATCGACGACCGTGCGCCAGTCCTCGTAGGAGAGCTCCTCGACCGGGACGGAGCGCGGGCCGAACGTGCCCGCGTTGTTGAACAGCAGGTCGACCCGGCCGGTCCACTCCCGTACGCAGGAGAAGAGGGCGTCCACGTCCTCGGGGCGGGAGACGTCGGCGGGGACGGTGATCGACCGGGCATCCGGCCCGGCCATGTCCACGGTCTCGGCGAGGGGTTCGGGGTGGCGGCCGGCGAGCGCCACCGACCAGCCGGCGCCCGTCAGGGCGAGAGCCACCGCGCGGCCGATCCCGGAGCCCGCGCCCGTGACGACGGCCGTCCTCGCATCAGAGTTCAACAGTTTGTTGCTCATGACGCCGCAGCGTACGCCTTTCGCCTCAAGAGTCGCCGCCTGGCGGCCGGTTCGGGCTCCCAGGAGTGATGTCCCGATCGATCAGCCGATGTCGTCCGCCGGGTAGCGGACGCCGATGCGGTCACGTACCGCATCGAGCGTCCGCATCACCGCCAGCGACCCGTCCAGCGGCACCAGCGGTGACTCCGTCTCACCCGCCCGCAGCGCGCGCAGGACCTCCGCCTGCTCGAACTGCATCCCGCGGAGCCCGTCGCCCGCGGTCCCCGCGGTGAACTCCTCCGGGTCGTGACCCTCCCGGTGCAGCACGAACCGCTCCGGGTAGAAGAAACCGCGCGGGAAGTCGATCCGCCCCCGGGTGCCCGTGACCGACGCGGTCTGCGGGGTGTCGGCGGTGACCGAACAGCTCAGCAGCGCCGTGGCCCCCGACTCCCAGCCCAGCAGCATGCCGGTGTTCAGATCGACGCCCTCGGGGGAGAGCAGCGCATCGGCCTGGACACGGTCCGGCTCACCCAGCAGCAGATGCGCGAACGACACCGGGTACACCCCGAGGTCCAGCAGCGCGCCGCCGCCGAGCACCCGGTCCCGCAGTCGGTGGTCCGGGGCAAAGGGACCCGCGAGCCCGAAGTCGGCCTGCACGGTACGGATCTCGCCGATGGCGCCGTCGGAGATCAGTGTGGTCAGCCGCCGGACGACCGGGTTGCAGTACGTCCACATCGCCTCCATGAGGAAGAGGCCACGGTCCCGGGCGAGCGCCACGAGCTCCTCCGCCTCCCGGGAATTGAGGGTGAACGCCTTCTCGCACAGCACGTGCTTCCCGGCCTCCAGGCAGAGCGCGGTGGCCTCCCGGTGCGCGGAGTGCGGCGTGGCCACGTACACCACGTCGACCTCGTCGTCGGCGGCGAGTTCGGCCCAGCTGCCGTACGCCTTCGGTATGCCGAACCGTTCGGCGAACGCCTTCGCCGCCGTGTCCGTACGGGACGCCACGGCGACCACTTCCGTGTCGGGCATCGCCTGCAGGTCAGCGGTGAAGGTCGCGGCGATGCCACCCGTAGCCAGCACGCCCCAACGCACGGTCCTGCTCATGCCTGCTCCCAAGAAAAGGTCTCGACCACTCCGGCTGAGCTGAGAGCATAGGGGTGGATTCAATTATTTGGAGATGAGAATGCCGGAGACCGGCGTGAGCCGAGCCCAGCACGCAGACATAGCGAATGCCACAGCCGGGACCGGGACCGGCGCACGCACCGGTGCCGGGCCCGCCGCCACCGCCGCGACCCGTCGCACCGCACTCCTCGTCACCCTTGTCCTCGGCGGTCTCACCGCACTCCCGCCGCTCTCCATGGACATGTACTTGCCGGCGCTGCCGGCAGTCACCGACGCCCTGCACGCCCCCGCGGCCACCGTCCAGCTCACCCTCACCGCCTGCCTCGCCGGAATGGCGCTCGGCCAGGTCGTCGTCGGACCGATGAGCGACCGCTGGGGCAGGCGCCGGCCGCTGCTCCTCGGCATGGCGGTCTACGTACTCGCCACCGCGATCTGCGTCTTCGCGCCCACCGCGGAACTTCTCATCGGCTTCCGCCTCCTGCAGGGCCTGGCCGGCGCGGCCGGCATCGTCATCGCCCGGGCCGTCGTCCGTGACCTGTACGACGGCGTGGAGATGGCCAGGTTCTTCTCCACCCTGATGCTCATCTCCGGCGTCGCACCGATCGTCGCGCCCCTGATCGGCGGACAGGTGCTGCGGTTCACCGACTGGCGGGGCATCTTCGCCGTCCTCACCGTCGTCGGCGTCGTGCTGACCCTCGTCGTCTGGAAGTGGCTGCACGAGACGCTGCCGCCGGAGGAACGGCGTACCGGGGGGATCGGCGACGCACTGCGCACCATGCGCGGGCTCCTCGGCGACCGGGTCTTCACCGGTTACATGATCGCGGGCAGCCTCGCCTTCGCCGCGCTCTTCGCCTATGTCAGTGCCTCGCCGTTCGTGGTCCAGGAAATCTACGGTGCCTCGCCGCAGACCTTCAGCCTGCTCTTCGGTATCAACTCGATCGGCCTGATCACCGTCGGCCAGATCAACGGCAAGCTGCTGGTGGGCCGGATCAGCCTGGACAAGGCGCTCGGCTTCGGGCTCGGCGTCATCGCCCTCGCCGCGGTCGCGCTGCTTCTGATGACGTCCGGGGTCTTCGGCGAGGTCGGTCTGATACCGGTTGCCGTGGGGCTCTTCGTCCTGATGTCGGCGATGGGGCTCGCGATGCCGAACACCAATGCCCAGGCGCTCATGCGTACCGAGCACGCAGCGGGTTCCGCCTCGGCGCTGCTCGGTACGTCGTCGTTCCTGATCGGGGCCGCCGCCTCACCGCTCGTCGGGATCGCGGGGGAGGAGACGGCCGTCCCGATGGCGGTCGTCCAGGTGGTGTGCGCGGTCGGCGCGATGGCCTGCTTCCTGGTCCTGTGCCGACCCTGGCAACGGCAGTCGTAGAAGCTCGGGAACGACCCGGGGGTGTCCGGCGGATCACGGCTGGGGCCGCGACGGTCTTAGCGGGGCGCGCGCGGGTAGCCGAGCAGGTGCAGCCGGTCCAGCTCGTCCGTCCACCGGAACACGCCGACGCCCGCCTCCGCCTCCGCGCCCGGCAGCCGCACATTGGACGGCAGCCCCTCCGGGGTCCCCGTGGCGACCTCGACGGCGACCGGGCGTCCGCTGCCGTTCAGGGCGTCCGTCGCGTTGCGCACGTTCGTCGCGCCGTACGCGATGCCCTCGTCCGTGACGGAGGCCAGTGTCAGCCGCTTCGAACCGTCCGGTGCCTCCAGGCAGAAACCCTTCTTCGCCGTCAGGTCGAAGGCGAGGTTCCCGGCCACCAGATAGCCCGCCGAGGGCGACATGACGGCCTGCGGGTACTGGCCCGGCTTGATGGCCACCTTGTTGCACTCCACCGTGGCCACCGGTTTCCCCGTCTCCGCGTCGTGCACCGCCCACAGGTCATGGGTCTGCGCCAGGTTCTGGCCCTTGGCGAGCTGCCACTTGGCCAGCACCCAGCCGGGGGCCACGGTGGTCGGGATCCCGCTGGTGCGGTCGGTGTTCTTCGGGGCGACGTTCCGGCTGAACCAGCCGCCCTGCACCCAGAACTCCCGTGCCCCGCTCACCAGGAGGCCCTTCTTCGTCAGTCCGAACACCTCGGTGAGCTGCTTGCATGACGGGCAGTCCTTCGGGTGCTTCAGCGCCGAGGGTGCGATCTTCGAGAACTGTCCGGTCGCCGGGTCGACCACCACACTGGTCGTCCGGCCGTCGCTGATCAGGATGTCGGGGCCGGAGGCGATCACGCTCGGTGCGGAGGACCACGGCACCTCGATGCGCCGCCGGGCGCCGTCCTTCACGTCGTACACATCGAGGGAGACGATCGTGTCGGCCGGGGTCAGCGCGTTCACGCCGACCTTTCCGTACGACCAGGTGACGAAGTACTCCACGTCGTTCTTGGTGACCAGGATCAGCTTCGGGGAGTGCTTCGAGGCCGGCGGCCGCCAGTTCTCCCCCCTCCAGCCCGCCCTTCCGGTCTCCGAGTCGATGGTCTCCAGCCGGTACTGGTTGTCGGCGACCCGCAGCAGATAGCCGAGGCGTCCCGTCGTCCGGGAGATCGCGTAGTCGGGGGAGGTGTTGACGAGCTCCCAGCCGCTTTGCGTGCTGTACGCGGGAGGGACCGTGAGCTGCGTCGCCGGGCCCGGACCCGTGGGCGTCGGCACCGGTTTCGTCGGCTTGTCGGCGCCCTTCCGGTCCTGGCTGCCCCCGGCACCGCACGTGGCCAGCAGAAGCAGCAGGGCGAGCACGAGCACCCCGGCGACCAGAGTCAGGCGCACGATCTTCTGTCTCATGGTCCCCTCCGATGAGCAATCCTGGCGTCGCGCCGGTCAGCGTAGCAACTGGCCAGTGTTTACCAGCAGTTCGGATCCGGCGCTGTTCCGCGAAGATCCTGTGCCGGGCGACGGGGCGCAGGACGGGACGGACACCGGCCGGGGAACGGCCGGGGAACAACCGGTCGAATCCGCCTACAATTCGTCGGTGAACGTCACCCTCTCCACCGCGGAAGCCCTGCGCACGGCGCTGGCCGGACTCCTCGACGGGCTGCCGCCCAAGCAGGCCGCGCAGGCCGTCGACCGGCTCATCGCCAACTACCGGGGGACCACCCCCACCGATGCCCCGGTGCTCCGCGACCGCTCGGACGTCGCCGCGTACGCCGCGTACCGCATGCCCGCGACCTTCGAAGCGGTACGGTCCGCCCTCGCCGCCCTCCGTGAGGCCGCTCCGGAGTGGACGCCCGCCACGCACACCGACATCGGCGGCGGCACGGGTGCGGCGAGCTGGGCCGTCGCCGGGGCCTGGGAAGGCCAGCGGACCGCCGTCCTCGACTGGGCCGAGCCCGCGCTCACCCTCGGCCGCGAGCTCGCCGAGGCCTCCGGAATCGAGGCCCTGCGCACCGCCGAGTGGCGGCGGGCCCGGATCGGTGCAGGACTGGAGCTCGACCCCACGGACCTGGTGACCATCAGCTACGTACTCAAGGAACTGACGGCGCAGGCGCGCACTGGGCTGGTCGATACCGCGGCGGCCGCCGCACAGGCCGTCGTGATCGTCGAGCCCGGCACCCCCGACGGCTACGCCCGCGTCATCGAGGCCCGCGACCGGCTGATCGCCGCCGGACTGACGGTCGCCGCCCCGTGCCCGCACAGCGACGCGTGCCCCATCGAGCCGGGCACCGACTGGTGCCACTTCTCGGCCCGGGTCAGCCGCTCCTCGCTGCACCGGCAGGTGAAGGGTGGCTCGCTGCCGTACGAGGACGAGAAGTTCAGCTATGTCGTGGCGACCCGCTTCGCCACCGAACCGGTACCCGCCCGGGTCACCCGCAAGCCGCAGATCCGCAAGGGGCAGGTGCTGCTGGACCTGTGCACCCGCGACGAGGCCCTGCAGCGCTCCACGGTCACCAAGCGGCACGGCGAGCTGTACCGGGCCGCCCGGGACATCGCGTGGGGCGACGCCTGGCCACCGCCCCACGGGGAGGGTGACTAGTGCCGCGACCGGCAAGGTTTGCCCGTCAAGGAGCGGCGACCGGTGCGTGTGATCGCAAGGCGGCCGGAAGCCCTGGTAGCGGAGCTACCTGGGCTTTTGGCCAACGCCGCGAGCGCGCGTGCCGGGCGTCGCGA